>JAOPZQ010000620.1 GCA_025964075.1 Solirubrobacterales bacterium
GCTGCAGGCCGTCGCGCGGCGGCGCCTCAGCCGCGCCGGGAGCCCCGGCGACCGCGCCTGGTGGCAGGAGGTGATCGGCGCGCTCGCGCGGTGAGACCGACCGGGCCATCACCGCACCAGGCAGTCCGCGCGCGGGAGGAAGCCGAGGCCCGGCAGCCGGGTGTACACGCCGGTCAGTCGCAGGTGCTGGGAGGAGTGCGAGAGGCCGCCGCCGACCTCGGCGCCGAGGGCGAGCGTAGCGCCGAGCCCGCCGTGGCCGTCGCGCGAGGCGAACGTCCGGACCGTCGTCGTTCCGTGCTCGTTCACGAATCTCGCGAAGTCAGCGCCGCGTCCGGCGATCGCGGCCGGGCCGCCGGTCAACCGTCCGCGGAGGAACGCCTGCGCGGCGGCGTGGCTCGCCGGGTCCGCGAGGTCGAGGTCGACCTCGACCTCCTGCAGATCGCCCGAGCCGTGCATGTCCTTCGCCAGACGTCCGGCGCCCTCGGGCAGCGCCTGGTAGGTCACCGCGTGCGAGGTGACGAGCTCGAGCCTCAGCGCGACCGGGTGGTCGTGGCGGTCGAACGTGAGGGCGGCGATCCCGGTCGCTCTCGCGACCGCGCCGAGCCCGAACGCGCTGAACCACTCCCCGCTCGCCTCGCCGCCGAGCCGCAGATACGCGGTGCGGCGGCCGCTCGCGCGCTCGTCGCTGTGGCCGATCGCCCCGGTCAGCGCCGCCTGGAGGCCGGCGCCCCAGCCCATCGTCGCGTGGGCGCCCAGGGCCAGCCTCAGGCCGCCCTCGGTGTACGTGACGTCGGCGGGCGGCTGCTTGCGCGGCGCCCAGCCGAGCGCGGCGCAGAAGAAGCAGATCGTCCTGCGGGCGTCGTTGATGATGTGGGTCCCCAGGTCCTGGTCGCCGCCGTAGCGCTTGACGAACCCGTCGGCGGCCGCACGGTTCGCGAAGGTCCAGGACCGGCCGGCGGTGAACTTCACCGCCGCCTCGGCCGTAGCGCCGACGCCCGCCTGGAGGTGACCGACCTGGAAGCTCGCGCCGATGCCCGCGACGCCACCTCCGCCGCCCGAGTTCGTGAACGTCACCGTGACGCTCCCGTCCGACTTCGTCACCTCCTGGACGCCGAGCCCGCCGCCGAGCTTGATGAACGCCACCTTGACGTCGAAGTCCTGGCTCCGGCTCGAGCGCCGGAGCGGGCACGCAGGCAGGTCGGCGAGGTCGGCGGGCCGGCGCGGACAGCGCCCGCCGCCGACCTCGCACAGGCCGTGCCGAATCGCCCACGCGACGCCCCGGCCGAGCCCGCCGTAGGTGAGCGCCGCGGCGGCGCCCAGCACGAGCGCGACGAGGGCGACGAGCGCGATCCACTCGACGCTCGCCTGCCCTCGATCGTGGGGAGGGGGATGACGCGACACGCGAGCGAGGATGGGGGCCGGGCCGCGCCGTGTGGGCGTCTGGGCGCGCTATTGGCGCGGAGCTGTGACGAAGTTGGCGCGGTTCGTGGGCCTGGCGTTTCGAACAGCGACGCCTCGAGGCGGAGGGTTCGGCCACGACGTCGGCGTAGTCGCACCCAGTGGCGAATCGCGCAGTCGATGGCGACTTTTGTCGCCAGTGGCGACAAAAGTCGCCATCCGCGGCCGAGCGGACCGCGGGAGAGCCCCGGCCGAACCCGCGTCCTCCCAAGCTCAGCCCACCCGGACCGTCACGTGCGCGTCGCAGCGCCAGCGCAGCACCGCCTCCTCCACGCCATGCGCCGCCAGCACGCCCGCCACCTCGGCCAGCGCCGCCACCCGAGCGTCCTCGGGCAGAGCGGCGATGAAGCTCATCGACGCCACCTGGTCCACCACGCCGGCCGCCGTGTACCGGTGCTCGTTCGGGAACGACTCCGTGCGCACCGGCGTGAAGTCGGCGCGGCCGTGCATCCCCTCGTCGAACGTGCCGAACGGCCGGTGCGACCACGGGTGCTCCCGGGTGTCGCGATGGCGCTCGATCGCCTCGCCGACCTCCCGCGCCCACGGCCCGCCCCACCGCGGCACGTTCCACAGGACCGCCAGCCCGCCCCGCGGCACGAGCACGCGCCGGATCTCCGCCAGCGCCGGCTCGAGCGAGAACCAGTGGAACGCCTCGCCCGAGAACACCGCGGCGACGCTGGCGTCCTCCAGGGGGATCGCCTCCGCGACGCCCGGCAGGTCCTCGACGCCCGGCAGCACGCGTGAGAGCTCGGCGCGCATGGCGTCGAGCGGCTCGACCGCGACGACCTCGCCGGCGCGCCCCACGAGCCCGCGCGTGAGCTTGCCGGTCCCCGCGCCGAGGTCGAGCACGCGCGAGTCGGCGGACAGCCCGAGCGTCGAGAACAGCCAGTCCAGCGCCGCCGGGGGGTACTCCGGCCGTACCCGCTCGTACGCCGCCGCACCCTCGGTGAAGCCGGCCGCCGCGAGCGGATCGACGCGCGGGCGCTCGCTCACTCGGCCGCGGACGCCGACAGCGTCTCGGTCGCCCGCGCCGCGTGCCCGAGCATGAGCTCGCGGTGCACGGAGCGCGGCTCGGGACCCTGGTGCTCGCGGCGCACCCACGTCCCGTCGGTGTGGAGCTCCCAAGCGTCCGTGTCGTCCGCCAGGCAGCGATCGAGCGTGTCCATCAGGTCCGCGCGCAGCGTCGCGTCCTCGACCGGCGCCACGAGCTCGACGCGCGTGTCGAGGTTGCGTGGCATCAGGTCGGCGGAGCCGATGAACACGCGATGCTCGTCCCCGCGCTCGAAGGAGAAGATCCGCGAGTGCTCGAGGAAGCGGCCGACGATCGAGGCCACGCGCACGTTCTCCGAGATCCCCGGCACGCCGGGGCGCAGGCAGCAGATGCCGCGCACGTTCAGGTCGACCGGCACGCCGGCCATCGAGGCCCGGTACAGCGCCTCGATGCAGCGCCGGTCCACGAGCTGGTTCATCTTCATGGCGATCCGCGCGCGCTCGCCGCGCTCGTGCGCCGCGACCGTGCTCTCGATCTCCTCGAGGATCCCGTCGCGCAGATGGACGGGGGCGACGAGCACCTTGCGGTAGCGGCGCGGCCGCGCGTAGCCCGTGAGGAAGTTGAACATGTCGGCGACGTCGGCGCCGATGTCCGGGTCGGTCGTGAACAGGCCGAAGTCCGTGTACATCCGCGCCGTGCTCGGGTTGTAGTTGCCCGTGCCGATGTGGACGTAGTTGCGCACGCCGTCGCCCTCGCGGCGGACGACGAGGATGCATTTCGCGTGCGTCTTCAGCGCCGGGTGCCCGTAGACCACGTGCACGCCGGCCTGCTCGAGCGCCCGTGCCCACTGGATGTTCGCCCGCTCGTCGAACCGGGCCTTCAGCTCCACCAGCGCCACCGCCTGCTTGCCCCGCTCGGTGGCCCGGATCAGCGCCGGGACGAGCGGTGAGTCGTCGCTCGTCCGGTACACCGTCTGCTTGATCGCGAGGACGGCGGGGTCCTCGACCGCCTGGTCGACGAACCGCTCGACCGAGGTCTCGAAGGAGTCGTAGGGGTGGTGGACCAGCAGGTCGCCCTGGCGCATCGCGGCGAACACGTCGACGGCGTCGCCCTGCTCGCCCTGGAGCCGCGGCTGGGTCACGGGGGTCCAGGGCTTGTCGCGCAGCTCCTGGAAGCCCGGGAGCTTCACGATCTCGATCAGGTCTTGCAGGTCGAGCGGCCCCTCGACCTCGTAGATCTCGCGCGGCTCGACCTCGAGCGACTCGGTCAGCTGGTGGAGCAGGTAGGAGTCCATCCCCCGGCTCACCTCGACGCGCACCGTCTCGCCGAAGCGCCGGCGCCGGAGCTGGGCCTCGACCGCCTTGAGCAGGTCGTCGGCCTCGTCGCTGACCTCGAAGTCGGCGTCGCGCGTGATGCGGAAGAACGCGTGGTCGAGGATCTCCATGCCCGGGAACAGCGTGTCGAGGTGCGCGGAGATCAGGTCCTCGAGGGCCACGAACGTGGTCGCCCCCTCCTTGACCGGCACGAACCGGGGCAGCATCTCCTTCGGCACCTTCACCCGCGCGAACGCCCGATGGTCGTTGACCGGGTCGCGCAGGAGCACCGCGAGCGAGAGCGACAGGTTCGAGATGTACGGGAACGGCCGGCCCAGGCCCACGGCCAGCGGAGTCAGGACGGGGAAGATCTGCCGCGCGAAGCGCTCGTCGAGGGCCTCGCGCTCCTTCGCCGTCACCTCGTCGTAACGGACGATCCGGATGCCGTGCTCGGCCAGCGCGGGCCGCAGGTCGTGCTCGAGGCAGTTCTCGAGGCGCTCTCCCTGCGCGACGACCCGCTGCCGGATCGCGTCGATCGTCTCCGTCGCCGTGCGCCCGTCCGGGCCGCGGGCGTTGATGCCGGCGTCCACCTGGTCGCGCAGGCCGGCGACGCGGATCATGAAGAACTCGTCGAGGTTGTTCGTGTAGATCGCGCAGAACTTCGCGCGCTCGAGCAGCGGCACGCGCGCGTCCTCGGCGATCTGGAGGACCCGATCGTTGAGGTCGAGCCACGAGAGCTCGCGGTTGAAGTACAGCTCGGGGTCGGTGAGGTCCGGCTCCGACGGCTGCTCGTCGACTACGGGATGAGCGGCGGTGTCGGTGTCCATCGGCTAGTTGATGGTACTCGCGCCACCCTGGCCGGTCGTCGCTCCGGCGTGCGCCTCCAGCAGCACGCCCTCGCGCAGCCCGCCGCGCGAGACCCGCAGCGGACACCCGAACGCCGCGCCGGCGGCGGCGAGCAGGAGGATCCCCGCCGGCAGGAGCCGCACGCGGGCGGGATCGAGCTCCCACCGCCGGGCGACGTCGTCCGCCCGATGGGCGGCCAGCACGCACAGGCCGCCCTCGAGCGACGGCACGTCCAGCTCGCCGCCGACGAGACGGCGCAGCGACGTCGCGCTCCCGCCGACCGCGAGCGCCGACGGCGGTCGCGGCACGTCCAGGCCCGCGAGCGCTGCCGCGACGTGCCGGCGCAGCGCGTTCAGCTCCTCGGCCGCCGGAGGATCCGAGCGCAGGTAGGCCTCGGCGAGATCGCCCGAGCCGACGCCGACCGACGCGCACCAGCTCACGCC
>JAOPZQ010000651.1 GCA_025964075.1 Solirubrobacterales bacterium
CGCCTGCTGGTCGGCGTCGCCCCAGAGGCCGAGCGCGGTGCCGACCGCGGCGGGGGCGAGGCAGGCGACGGCGATGCCCATGTCGCCGTGGGCGAGCGCCTCGCTCATGAGCACGGTGGTCACCGCCGAGCGCTCGCTCACGGCGCCGCCGAGCTCCTCCGGCACGCCGAGCATCGTGAAGCCGAGCTCGACGCTCGTGGCCAGCACCTCGAGCGGCGCGGCGCGCTCGGCGTCGGCGCCCTGGGCGGCGGGGCGCACCCGGTCGCGGGCGAAGTCGCGCACCGCGTCGCGGAGCATCTGCTGCTCGTCGGTGGGGGTCAGGTCGAAGAGGCCGCGGGCCTCGCCGGGGGCGAGACGGGTCGGCGCGCCGCGCCGCCCGACGGCGCCGAACGTGCGCCCGACGGTGGCGGCCGCGCGGGTGCTCGTCTTCGCCCCGCGGTAGAGCGCGCGCTGCGCGGGCTGACGGAGACCGACCCGATCGATGAGCTGAGAGCCGGCGAGCCGGGTAAGCGTTCGCAGGCCCAGCCCCATGCCGCGTTCCGCGAGGTTCATCGTGGAGCTTATGTTACACCGATCTATGATACGTCGACTTCTGCAATGAACGACAAAGGAGCCCGATGACCCCGCAGGTCCGCCGGGTCGCCGTCATCGGCGGCAACCGCATCCCGTTCGCGCGCTCGGACCGCGCCTACGCGCAGGCCTCGAACCAGGACATGCTGACCGCCGCGCTGGACGGGCTCGTCGGGCGCTTCGGGCTCGAGGGACAGCGTCTCGGCGAGGTGGCGGCCGGCGCGGTGCTCAAGCACTCGCGTGACTTCAACCTCACGCGCGAGGCCGTCCTCGGCTCGAAGCTCGCGGCCGAGACGCCGGCCTACGACGTCGGCCAGGCGTGCGGCACCGGTCTCGAGGCGACGATCCTCGTGGCGAACAAGATCGCCCTCGGACAGGTCGACGCGGGTATCGCCGGCGGCGTCGACACGACCTCCGACGCCCCGATCGCACTGAACGAGGACCTCCGGCGGACGCTCCTCGAGGCGCGCCGCGCGAAGTCGACGCCCGCGCGCGTGCGCGTGCTCGCCGGTCTGCGCCCGACGCAGATCGTCCCCGACATACCGCGCAACGCCGAGCCGCGCACGGGGCTGTCGATGGGCGAGCACACCGCGCTGATGGCGACGGAGTGGGACATTGCGCGCGAGGACCAGGACGAGCTCGCAGTGGCGAGCCACCGCAACCTCGCCGCCGCCTACGACGAGGACTTCTTCGACGGCCTGATCACCCCTTACCTCGGGCTCGAGCGCGACCAGAACCTGCGTCCCGACGCGTCGCTCGAGGGGCTCGCGAAGCTGAAGCCGGTGTTCGGCGGCGAGGACGGCACGATGACCGCCGGGAACTCGACGCCGCTGAGCGACGGCGCCTCGGCGGTGCTGCTCGCGAGCGAGGAGTACGCGACCGAGAACGGGCTGCCCGTGCGGGCGTGGTTCGTCGACGCGGAGACAGCGGCCGTCGACTACGTCCACAAGCGCGAGGGCCTGCTGATGGCGCCGGCCTACGCCGTGCCGCGGCTGCTCGCGCGCAACGGGCTCACGCTCCAGGACTTCGACTTCTACGAGATTCACGAGGCGTTCGCCGCCCAGGTCCTGTGCACGCTGAAGGCGTGGGAGGACGAGGAGTTCTGCCAGGGTCGCCTCGGGTTGGATGCGCCGCTGGGCGCGATCGAACGCGAGAAGCTGAACGTGCACGGCGGCTCGCTCGCCGCCGGGCATCCGTTCGCCGCCACGGGCGGGCGCATCGTCGCCGGCCTGGCCAAGGCCCTGGACGAGCGCGGCTCGGGCCGCGGGCTGATCTCGATCTGCGCCGCCGGCGGCCAGGGCGTCGTCGCGATCATGGAGAAGGCCGATGACTGACCGCTACTCCCAGCTCGTCAACAACCCGCTCGGCCGGGTCGTCGCGAAGAACGTCGGGCTGCCACAACCGGTGGAGCTCGAGCGCTTCTCGCCTGGCGATCCGGTGATCTCCGGCCCAGTCGTGGTCGGCGCCGCCCCGGGCGGGCGACTCGGCGACGTCCTCCGCGCGTGGGAGGACGCCGGTGAGCAGCCGAAGGCGCTGGTGTTCGACGCCACCGGGATCGGGTCGAGCGCGGAGCTCGTCGAGCTCTACCGGTTCTTCCATCCGCGGATCCGCGAGCTCGCCGTGTCCGGCCGCGTGGTCGTGCTCGGGACGCCGCCGGACGACGCCGGCGGCGTCGGCGCGGCGACGGCCCAGCGCGCGCTCGAGGGCTTCACCCGCTCGGTCGGCAAGGAGGTCCGCCGCGGCGCCACTTCGCAGCTCGTCTACGTGGCGCCGGGGGCCGAGGACGCGATCGACTCGACGCTGCGCTTCCTCCTCTCCCCGAAGTCGGCCTACGTGTCGGGGCAGGTCGTCCGGATCGGCCGGCCGAAGACCCTGCCGGTCGTGGACTGGCAGCAGCCGCTGGCGCGCACGGTCGCGCTCGTGACCGGCGCGGCGCGGGGGATCGGGAAGGCGATCGCCGAGACGATGACGCGCGACGGCGCGCACGTCGTGACGCTCGACGTGGCCGGGGACGTCGAGCTCGAGCTCGACATCACGTCTGGCGACGCGCCCGCCCGGGTCGCCGAGCACCTGACCGATCGTCACGGCGGCGTCGACATCGTCGTCCACAACGCGGGCGTCACTCGCGACAAGACGCTCGGGCGGATGACCGAGGACCTGTGGAGCGGGTTGATGGACATCAACCTGTCGAGCGCCGAGCGGATCGACGAGCGACTCCTCGACGGCGTCCTGCGCGAGAACGGCCGCATCGTCGGCGTCTCGTCGATCAGCGGCATCGCGGGGAACGCCGGCCAGGCCAACTACGCCACGTCGAAGGCGGGCGTCATCGGCCGCGTGCGGGCGCTGGCGCCGATCCTGGCCGAGCGGGGCGCGACGATCAACGCCGTCGCCCCGGGGTTCATCGAGACGAAGATGACCGCCGAGATGCCGTTCGCCACGCGGGAGGCGGGACGGCGGATGAACTCGATGGCGCAGGGCGGGCTCCCGATCGACGTGGCGGAGACCGTGGCGTGGTTCGCGTCGCCGGGGTCGGGCGGCGTGAACGGCAACGTCGTGCGCGTGTGCGGGCAGAGCCTGCTGGGGGCGTGATGGAGACCCGCACGCTCGACTCTGCGCCGGGACTCACGCGCCTGTATCTGAAGGCTGCGGTCCCGTCGGTGCCCGGCGTCGCGGCGCTGCCGATCGTCGGGCGGCGGGCGAAGGACGTGCCCGACCTCGAGCTCCTGGTGCCGGAGGTGTCGGTCGACGCCGACCACCTCGCCGCCTTCGACCGGGTCTGCGGCTTCAGCCTGGAGGACGAGCTTCCCGCCACCTATCCCCACATGCTCGCGTTCCCGCTGCACCTCGCGCTGATGACCGACGGCAGCTTCCCGTTCCCGCCGGTCGGCCTCGTGCACATCCGCAACCGGATCGTGCAGCATCGCCCGATCCGTTTGGGCGAGGAGCTGGCGCTGCGCGTGCACGGGACGAAGCTCGAGCCGCATCGCCGCGGCCGGCAGTTCTCGGTGATCACCGAGGCGCGCGTCGGCGACGAGCTCGTGTGGGAGGAGGAGAGCGTCAACCTGCACAAGGAGTCGGGATCGAACGACGCTCCGCGCGACCCGGACCCGCCTGCGCCGCCGGTCTCCGCCGAATGGCGTCTGCCGGGCGACCTCGGCCGCCGCTTCGCCTCCGTGTCCGGCGACCGCAACCCGATCCACATGCACGGCCTCGCGGCGAAGCTGTTCGGCTTCCCGCGCGCGATCGCCCACGGCATGTGGGCGAAGTCGCGATGCCTGGCGGCGCTGCAGGGCCGGCTGCCCTCGGCGTACGCCGTCGAGGCCCGCTTCCGCAAGCCGATCCTGCTGCCGGGGAAGGTGGCGTTCGGCGAGGAGCGCGACGGTGAGACGATCGTGTTCGCCGTCCGGGACGCGGCGAAGGGCACCGGCCACCTCGACGGGCGGGTGACGCCGATACGCTGATCGGGTGGCGGTGATCGCCCACCCCGAGCGCTCGGGACATCCCGACAGCGTCCTGCCGACGGCGGAGGACCTGGGCGGCGCGGCGCTCCCGCCGCTCGACCCCGGCACGGAGGTGGGCCACGTCCACCTGAAGGTGTCGGACCTCGAGCGGGTCGAGGCGTTCTACCGCGACGCGATCGGGCTCGAGGTCCAGCAGCGTGACGAGCGTTCGTCGTTCCTCGGCGCCGGCGGCTACCACCACCACATCGGGCTGAACACGTGGTTCTCGATCGGCGCTCCGCCGCCGCCGCCGACCAGCCCGGGTCTCTACCACGCGGCACTGCGCTATCCCTCGCGGCCGGCGCTCGCGACGGCGCTGGCGCGGTTGGTCGCGGTCGGGTGGCCTTTGGAGGGCGCGTCGGACCACGCGGTGAGCGAGGCGCTCTATCTCCGCGACCCCGAGGGGAACGGCGTCGAGCTCTACCGGGACCGCCCGCGGGAGGAGTGGCCGCGCAACCCCGACGGGACGTACGCGCTGGTCGTCGACCGGCTCGACGTCGACTCGCTGTTCGCCGAGGCGACCGGGCCCGTCGACATCGGAAGCCCAGGCGATCCCGGCATCGATGTCGGCCACGTCCACCTGCAGGTGAGCGACACGGCACGCGCGCTGCGGTTCTACCGCGACACGCTGGGCTTCGACGTCATGGGACAGCTCGGCGACCAGGCGGTCTTCCTCTCCGCCGGCGGCTACCACCATCACATCGGCGCGAACACGTGGCAGAGCCGCGGCGGCGCGGCGGCGCCGCCCGCCTCGCCGGGTCTCTTCCACCACGCGATCCGCTTCCGGACGCTCGACGCCCTGGTCGACGCGGTCCGGCGGGTCGTCGGCTCGGGCTGGCCGCTCGAGGGAGTGTCCGACCACGGCGTGTCGATCGCCGTCTACCTGCGCGACCAGGACCAGCTCGGGGTCGAGCTCTACTGGGACCGCCCACGCGAGGAGTGGCCCCGGCCGCCCGACGGCCACGGCGTCGCGATGATCCGCGACCCGGTGGATCTGCGGGGGTTGGTGCTGGGGCGCTGAGGGCTCGCCCTCCGCGCGCCCCTCCCCTGCTCTGCTCCGCGCGCCCGTCGCCCCGTGCTCTGCTCCGCGCGCCCGTCAGGACCGCCCAATAACGGCGGCCTCGAGGGAGGAGGGCGCCCACACTGGCGCGGTAGGAGGATCGTGCACGCATAGCGTGCCTTTTCCTCCACTCCTGGCGGCTAACGGGCGCCGGCAGCCGACCCCGCCCCGTCGTGGCCGTCGTCGTTGGGCGGTCCTGACAGGGCAGGTGATGCATCATGAACCCCGTGCCAACAGAGCTCCTGTTCATGCCCGACTACAGCGCCGACCCGATCTGGGACGCGGCAACCGAGAGCATGGTCAGCCTCGACCGGCTCCCGATCGGCGAGGACACGCGATCAGTCATCCGAGAGTGGGCACGGCGCTGGGAGCACCTCGCGGGGCAGCGCATGCACTTCGACGACGTCGAGAACGGCAAGCACCCCGGCCCGGCCGAACCGGTCCCGCCACAAGCCTGGGAGACGATCGAGCGCGACGGACGGGCGCTCTGCCAACAGCTGCGCGAAGAACTCGGAGACGGATGGCGCGTCGGCTGGGTCAGCTTCGAGCACGCCCGACGCCACGTGCAATGGGCGACCGGCGGGCCCGTCACGCTGTTCCTCCCGGCCAGCGGCCGCGAGCACCGCACGTAGCTCTCCCAAAGACCTACGGCGTCGGCGTGCCCAGCGCCGGCATCGGGCCGCTGCTCGTCGGGATCCTCGCCGGCTCGGCGACCTTCTCCTGCCTCGGCTACGCCGTCGCGAGCGTGGTCGACAGCGTCGACACCGCCCAGCCGATGATCCAGATCGGCACGCTGCCGCTCTACATCATCTCGGGGATCTGGGGGCCGACGGACTCGCTCTCGAACGGCCTGCGCTCGGTGGCCAAGGTGTTCCCGGTCGAGCACCTCTCGGCGCTGCTGCACCAGGCCTACGTGCCCGGCACGACAGGCGGTCACGTCGCCGGCGGCGACCTCCTCGTGGTCGCCGCCTGGGCCGCGGCGGCGGTGCTGTTCGCCGGGCGGCGTTTCAGCTGGCTGCCGGAGCCGGCGTAGGGGCGGCCTCGTAGAGCATCACGGTCAGGCGGGCAGGCACCTCGGGGCCGCCCGCCTGACCGTTCGCGAGGCGACGGTCGCTCTCGCTTTGGAGGACGAGCGCACGCGAGACGACGTCCACCAGCATCGCGCCGAGCTCCGCCCAAGCGGTCTCGTCGAGGGCGAGCGTGGTGTGACTCACGTGCCAGTCGGCCCGCGCATCGACGGTGCCGGCGTCGACGGCTTGGCGGAGGTCCTCGAAGGCCTGGGCGAAGACGGCCCGCCTCACGCCCCCGCGAGTGCTGAGCGGAAGGCGCGCCCAGTCCTCGTCACCGAGGACGGCGCGGGTCAAGGCGCGGTAGTGGTGCTCGATGGCGCCGCGCCGGCGCGTCTCGCGCACGAGCTCGATCGCCCCCACCTCGTAGAGCACGCGGACGTGGTAGCTGAGCTTCGGCAGCGACACTCCGAGCTCCGCGGCGAGCTCCTTGGGGCTGGCCACGACCTCGTTGAGGCGCCAGAGAACGCGGAACCGGAGCGGATGGGCGAGCGCTTTCACAAGCCGCGGGTCGAGCGTCGTGCCGGCGGCGGCGCTGACGGGGCCTGGTGGAGATTGCGACGACATCGTGGCTAGTTGGCCAGCAGGACGCGCAAACGGCGGCGCGCCCGATGCAGGCGCACCCTAACGGTCGATTCGGGGATGCCCAAGTGGCGGGCCACGTCCGCATGGGTCATGTCGAGAACGTATCGGAGCTCGACTAGGCGTCGCTCCGGCCCCGACAGGCGGCCGAGCGCCCGCGCGACGTCGATGCGAACGCCCGCGCGGGCGATGTCCTCGGCGGCGAGCGGGTCCGCCGGCTCCGCCACCTCCTCCAGTGGCAGCCCGCGAGCGTCAGGGCGGCGGCGGAGCGCCTCGTTCCTGGTGATGGCGAGCAGCCAGGGCAGCGGCGACGAGGGCGTCCGGCACCGCGCGCGATGGCGCCAGGCGCGCATCAGGGCTTCCTGTACGACGTCCTGCGCGTCGGCCTCGTCGACCACGTAGCGCCGCGCCCGTCGGAGGCACTCCGCGCGAAGCGCCGCCCATTGGTGAAACATTTCGCGGTCCGTAAGAGGTCTAGTCATTGGATGACACCGGTTGCCAGTTCCCCCAGAAGCCCGTACGCGGACGTCGCCGCCCTATACGACCGGTGGGTGGAGGACCCGCGCTACGGCGGGTGGATCGCGGGTCTCATCCGTGTCGCGCGCACCCACGGGCTCGTCGGTTCCCGAGTGCTCGACGTCGGCTGCGGGACCGGGCTCAGCACCCTCCCGATGCTGGCGCTCGGTCTCGAAGTGACAGCGTGCGACCCGGTCCCGGAGATGCTGGCCCGAGCCGAGACGAAGATCGGTCGACGGGCGAACTTCGTCGCCGCCGGCCTCCCCGACCTGCCCGTCCTCGGCGACTTCGACCTGGTCCTCGCGGCGAACGACGTCATCAACCACGTGCTCGGCGCGGAGCAACTTCCCGACGCGGTGGCGGCGATGGCGGCGAACCTCACCGCCGGCGGCCTCCTCGTGATCGACGCGAACACGCTGGCGGCCTATCGCACGTTCTTCGCGAGCGCTCATTGCCGCGAGGCGGGGGGCGCGAGGTTCGCCTGGCGTGGCCTGGCACCGCCCGACCTCCCGGCCGGCGGGTTGGCAGAGGGCGGCCTCGACGTCTTCTCCCCGCGCCGGGACGGCTCGTGGCGACGCACATCCAGCCGGTTCGTCCAGCGGCACCACCCGCACGACGAGATGTCGCGAGCGCTGGCCGGCGCCGGTCTCAGCGTCCTCGCCGTCCTCGGCCAGCACGCCGACGGCCGGCGCGACCCGCACGCCGACGAGCTCGACCACATCAAGCGCGTCTACGTCTCGCGCAAATCGTGACCAACAACAGAGAAAGGAGGGGTCGCGCATGGTCAAGGTTCGAAAGATCCGAACGGGCGTCGCGCCGGTCCTGCACTTCGTCAAGGGCGGCTGAGCCGGTCGCGGGCGGGGCGTCGCCATGAGCGACGCCCCGCCCCGCGCTCCCCGCCTGCGCCCGACGCTCGAGCGGGTGACCACGCCGGACGGGCGCCTACTGCTGGCCGGCGGGCCCGAGGGGGACGTCCACGAGCTGGCGGGCGACGCGGCGCAACTCGACAGCTTCCTGTCGTTGCTCGACGGGACGCGGACGGTGGACCAGGTCGCGGCCGAGCTCGCCACGGCCTCACGCGACGACGTGATCGAGGCTCTTCACGAGCTGACGACAGCGGGCCTCGTGGACGACGCGGCCGAGGACGCCCGCTGGCTGTCGGACCGGGATCTCCAGCGCTTCGATCGCCAGCTCCGCTACTTCGGCGACCTGGCGCCCGAGGTTCCCCGTGCCCGCGCCCAGGCGCGACTGGCCGAGGTCGGTGTCGCGGTCCTCGGCCTGGGCGGCCTCGGCGGGATGGCGGCGCTCATGCTCACCGCCGCGGGCGTCGGCCGGATCGTCGGGGTCGACGACGACCGGGTCGAGCTCTCGAACCTCTCGCGCCAAGTCGCGTACGACGAGGGTGACCTCGACGTTCTCAAGACGGCGGCCCTCGAGCGCCGGTTGCGCCGCCTGAACGGTCAGGTCATCTTCGATGGCCATCCCCGGACGATCGCCACCGAGGCCGACGTCGAGGACCTCGTGCAGAGCACCGACCTGGTCATCGCCGCCGTCGACCGTCCGGCGTTTCGCGTCGAAGGCTGGATCGA
>JAOPZQ010000024.1 GCA_025964075.1 Solirubrobacterales bacterium
CCGCCTCGAGATCGGAGTCGGGCTCGGGCTCGAGCAGCAGCCGCATCAGCGCGCCGCCCCGGCGAGCGCCATCGCGTCGGCGAGCAGCTGGGGCAGGTCCTCGGCGACGCGGTGCATCTGCTCCTGCAGCTCGGCGTGCTCGACCATGTCGAAGTTGATCCGTAGGCACAGGAACTCCGCGCCCGCCTCGAGCAGCTCCCGCAGCCGCTGGGCCACCTCGTCGGGGGAGCCGATCAGCGCCGAGCCGACGATGCGGTCCATCTGCGCGTCGAGCGCGTCGGGCGCCTCGAACGCCGGGCGCCCCTTCAGCACCCACCAGCCGGCCTCTTCGAGGAAGAACCGCCGGAACCGCTCCCGAAGCGCCCGCGCTCGGACCGGGTCCGGCTCGATCCACAGGTCGCGCATCGCCCCGACGGTGCCCGTCCAGCCGTCGTGCCCGCGCACGGTGGCGACGGCGCGCCGGATCGCGTCGGGGGTGAGAGTCTGGGGAAGGAGCACGTTGTGGTTGCGCGTCGCGGCGCGCTCGAGCGCGGGGGTCGCCATCCCGCCGATCCAGATCGGGGGGCCCGGATGCTCCGCGAGCGTGTCGAGCGCCTCGTCCATCCGCCGGCCGCGGCGGTCGCGGCGCAGACCGAACGCGTCGAACTCGACGTCGCGGTGGCCGAGGCCGACGCCGAGCTCGAGCCGGCCGCCCGAGAGGCGGTGGAGCGCGGCGGACTCCTCGGCGAGGACGGCCGGGTCGTGCTGCGGTGCGAGCAGGACGGCCGTGCCGAGGTGCAGCCGTGTCGTCCGGCCGGCGACCATGGCCAGCGCGTGCAGCGGCGACGGGCACCAGCCGTCGTACCAGATGCGGTGCTCGGCGGTCCAGATCGAGTGGAAGCCGAGGCGCTCCGCGAGCTCGGCGTCGTCACCGAACGCGCGGTAGTCGGCCACGCGGTTGCGCGGAACGAGTGCCATCGAGCGCATCGTCCACAGCCCGAGGCCGACGCGATCGAGGACGCCGGCCGCCGAGACGTCGCTCTCCATGACGGAATTCTACCAATCGGTAGGTAGATTTGATAGGTTCGCTCCGTGGCGCGCGAGCCGTCGAAGAAGCGCTCCCGAGAGATCGTCGACGCCGCCGCTCGGATGTTCCACGAGCGCGGCTACGCCGACACCTCGGTCCAGGACGTGGCCCACGCGGTGGGCATCCTGAAGGGTAGCCTCTACTACTACATCGACTCCAAGGACGATCTCCTCTTCCGGGTGCTCGAGGACGTGCACGAGGATGCCCGCCATCTCCTCGACGACGTCGCGGCGATGGACGCGCCGCCGCTCGAGCGCCTCGCCGCCTACGTGCGCGGCCACGTCGAGTTCAACCTCCGCAACCTCTCGAAGGTCGCCGTCTACTACCACGACTTCGCGCTGCTCGACCCGGGCCGGCGCGAGGTGATCATCGCCCAGCGCCAGCTCTACGAGGAGCTCGTCATCGGGCTGATCGCCGACGCCCAGGAGGCGGGCGAGGTCGACGCCGGGCTCGACGCTCACGTCGCCGCCTACAGTGCACTCGGCATGGTCAACTGGGTCTACACCTGGTACCGCCCCGCGGGCGGCCGGCGGGCCTCCGAGCTCGCCGAGCTGATCGCCGAGATCGTCGTCGGCGGCCTCCGCGCGGCGCATCGCTAGTGGCGCGCGCCCACGCGCTCGCCGCCGGGATCTGGGCGCTGCGCCTGCCGCTCACCTACCGGTACGTGCGGTCGGTCACCGCGTACCTGCTCGAGGCCGACGACGGACACGTGCTCGTCGACTGCGGCTCGCCCCTCGGCGACGGGTGGGAGGTGCTCGTCGCCGCGCTCGCAGAGGCGGGCGCGCGCCCGTCCGACGTCGGGACGCTCGTCTGCACGCACGGCCATCCCGACCACTACGGCCTCGCCGCCGACGTCGTCGAGCGCACCGGATGCCGGCTCGCGATGGCGCCGGGCCCGCACCCCCCGACCGACGTGCTGCGGGATCCGACGCGCCCGTGGGACGAGCGGCGCGCGCTCCACCGCCGCCACGGCACGCCCGAGGCCGAGATCCTCGACCTCTCTCGCGAGATCAACGGCGACGGCCGCCATCGGCGCGCGCAGCCGAACGCCGAGCTGGACGCCGGCGACGTCGTGGAGGCGCGCTCGGGCGGCTGGGAGGTCGTCCGCGTCCCCGGCCACTGCGCGGACCAGATCGCGCTCTGGCATCCCGAGCGCCGGTGGCTAATCGGGGCCGACCTGGCGATGCGGGACGTGCGGCCGTTCGTCGAGTACGGGACGAGCGCGGATCCGCACGGCGACTACCTGGACTCGCTGGACCGGGCGCTCGCCCTCGAGCCCGAGGTGCTCCTCCCCGGCCACGGCCGCCCCGTGACCGAGCCGGCGGAGGTCCTCGCCCAGTCACGGGCGTTCGTGCTCGACGGCGCCGAGCGCGTCATCGCCGGGCTCGACGCGGAGCCCCGTAGCGCGTACGAGCTCGCCCAGCGCCTGCGCGCCCCCGACGCAACGCTCCC
>JAOPZQ010000037.1 GCA_025964075.1 Solirubrobacterales bacterium
CGCCGCACGCCGCCAGGCCGAGCGCGGCGAGTCCGACGGCGAGGACCGGGACACGGGCCACCCGGGCAGTGTGGCACGGCGCGACGCGCTAGCATCGCGGCCCGCCCGGTGGAATATGGACGCCATCACGCTACGCAACCGGCTGCTGATCGCCACCACCATGTGGAAGGAGGCGACGAACGAGCCGCTGCCGCGGATGCCTCCCGGCGATCCCGCCGAGCAGATCCGGGCATTCGAGCTGAAGCTCGTCGACATCCTGTTCACCCAGGCGACGCCGAGCACCGCCCGCGACGTCGCCGATCGCACATGGGACCTCGTGCACGACCGCCCCGAGGACGACCCCGTGAAGCAGCGGGTCGTCGAGGGCCACGAGGCGCTGGCCCGCCTCGCGAAGCTCGGCGAGTAGGACGCCGATGGCCGCCTACGACGTCATCGTGATCGGCGGCGGCCCGGCCGGCGAGGTGGTCGCCGGCCGCACCGGCGAGGCCGGGCTGAGCGTGGCGATCGTCGAGCGCGAGCTCGTCGGCGGCGAGTGCTCCTACTACGCGTGCATGCCCTCGAAGGCGCTGCTGCGGCCCGGCGACCTGTCGGACGAGATCGCGCGCGTGCCTGGCGTGAGCGGTGGGGAGCTCGACGTCGCGGCGATCCTCCGCCGCCGCGACGAGGTCATCCACAACCGCGACGACTCGGCGCAGCTCCCGTGGCTCGAGAAGCGCGGGGTCGCGCTCCTGCGCGGCGCTGCGCGGCTGACCGGCGAGCGGCGGGTGACCGTCGGCGACGAGGAGCACGAGGCGCGCCGCGCCGTCGTCCTCGCCACCGGCAGCGACGCGCGGATCCCGCCGATCCCGGGCCTGGCCGAGGCGAAGCCGTGGACCAACCGCGAGGGCACGAACTCCGCGACGGTCCCGGGCAGCCTCGTCGTGCTGGGCGGCGGCGTCGTCGGGGTCGAGCTCGCCGACGCGTGGGCGTCGCTCGGCTCGAAGGTGACGCTCCTCGAGGCCGCGGACCGCGTGATCCCCGGCGAGGAGCCCGAGGCCAGCGCGCTCGTGAAGGACGGGCTGAAGCGCCGCGGCGTCGATGTGCGCACGGGCGTCAAGGCCGTCGGCATCCGTCGGGAGAACGGCGAGGTGACCGTCGACTGCGAGGGCGGCCCGAACACCACCGCCGAGGAGATCCTCGTCGGGCTCGGCCGCGCGCCGCGGACCACGGGCCTGGGCGTCGAGACCGTGGGCCTCGAACCGGGCGCCTACGTCGAGGTCGACGAGGACATGCGCTCGCGCGCCGCCGACTGGCTCTTCGCCGTCGGCGACGTCAACGGCCGCGCGCTCCTCACCCACATGGGCAAGGAGCAGGCCCGGATCGCGGCCGACGCGATCGTCGGCCGCGATCACGGCCCCGTCGCGGTGGATGGGCGCCAGTCGCCCCGCGTCGTCTTCACCGATCCGCAGGTCGCCGCGGTCGGGCACACGCTCGCCTCCGCGCGCGACGCCGGCCTCAACGTCCGCGCGGTCGACCACCAGCCCGGCTCCGTCGCCGGCGGCAGCTTCGTCGGCCGCGGCGCCGACAGCCTCGCCCGCCTCGTGGTCGACGAGGACCGCCGGGTCGTCGTCGGCGCGACGTTCGTCGGACCCGAGGTGTCCGAGTTCGTCCACGCGGCGACGATCGCGGTCGTCGCCGAGGTGCCACTCGAGCGCCTCTGGCACGCGGTGCCGGCGTTCCCCACCCGCAGCGAGGTCTGGCTGCGGCTACTGGAGCACTACGGGCTCTAGACGGCCCTGACGTTGACCGCCTTCGGGCCCTTCGGGCCGTCCTCGGCCTCGTAGCTCACCTTGGCCCCCTCGGGAAGCGACTTGTACCCGTCGCTCTCGATGCCCGTGTAGTGAACGAAGAGGTCCTTCTGGCCATCGTCGGGAGTGATGAAGCCAAAGCCCTTCTCGTCGCTGAACCACTTTACGGTGCCGCTCGGCATGCTTCCTCCGCTGTCCTTCTCGCCGGCCCCCGCGGACCGGCCGTGCCGGCCGGAAGAGTAACCGATAGATGGCGCGTCAGGAGTACTCGATCACGCTGCGAATGCCGTCCTGCCCCTCCATCAGCTCGAAGCCGCGGTTCACCTCGTCGAGCGTGATGCGATGGGAGATCAGAGGGTCGACGTCGATGTCCCCGTCGAGCCAGCGGCGCACGAGCTCGGGCACCTGGTCGCGGCCCTTGACGCCGCCGAAGGACGAGCCGGCGACGCGCCGGCCGGTGATGAGGAACCGGGGGACGATGTCGAGCGTCTGGCCCTTGCCGGCGACGCCGGCGACGGTGCACAGGCCCCAGCCCATCCGCGCCGCCTCGACCGCCTGGCGCATCACCGCGACGTTGCCCGTCGCCTCGAACGTGTAGTCGGCGCCGAAGCCGCCGGTTATCGCCAGCACCTGCGCGACCGAGTCCGGGCCGCCGATCAACGCGTCCGTCGCCCCCTGGCCGCGGGCGAGCTCGAGCCGGTCCTCGGAGAGGTCGACGGCGACGATCCGGTCGGCGCCCTGCAGGCGGCACCCGGCGACCGCGCCGAGGCCCACGAGCCCGGCGCCGAAGACCACGCAGGTCGACCCGGGCTCGACCTTGGCCGTGTTGATCGCGGCACCGAGGCCGGTCGAGAGGCCGCAGGCGAAGAGGCACGCGCGGTCCATCGGCGCGGCCGGATCGATCTTCGCGAGCGCGATCTCCGGCATCACCGTGCACTCGGCGAACGTCGAGGTCCCCATGAAGTGGCGGATCCGCTCGCCCCCGCGATGGAGGCGAGTGGTGCCGTCCGGCAGGTAGCCGAGGTTCTGCTGCTCGCGGATCGCCAGGCAGAGGTTCGTCTTCGGCGAGAGGCAGTGGACGCACTCCCGGCACTGCGGCGAGAACAGCGTGACGACGTGGTCGCCCGGAGCGAGCGAGCCGACGCCCTCGCCGACGCGCTCGACGACACCCGCGCCCTCGTGTCCGAGGACCGCCGGCGCGTATCCGGACGGGTCGGCGCCGGAGGCGGTGTACAGGTCCGTGTGGCACACGCCGCAGGCGGCGAGACGGACGAGCACCTCGCCGGCGTGGGGCTCCTCGAGCTCGACGTCGCCCACCGCGAGCGGCTGCCCGAACTCCTCCAGCACGGCGGCCCGGATCTGCATGTGGCACAACCCCATTCTCGGATGGTATGACTCGCACGTGCAGCACGAGCGGCACTACACGATCGAGCAGGCGCGCCAGGCGCGCGCCTGGGTCGCCGCGCGCGTCCACACGCTACGGCGTGCCGGCCGCGTGCTGCATTCCGCCCCGGCGCGGGCGGCGCTCAACCGGCTCGACCCCGACGACGGCGGCGGATGGCCCGGCCACGCCGTCGCGCGCGCGACGATCGAGACCTACCTCGCGCTCGAGCGCCTCTCCGAGGCCGAGATCGTCGTCCGCGACCCGGCGAAGGGTCTCGTCGATTTCCCGTCGCTGCGCGACGGGCAGGAGGTCTACCTCTGCTGGCTCATCGACGAGCCGGAGATCTCCTACTGGCACGCGCCCGAGACGGGCTTCGCGGGGCGCGAGCCGCTCTAGGAGGCGCCTGAAAAAGTCCGGCACGCCCGGATGCGGCCGTGGACACGTCGCCGGATCGGCCGCCGAATCCACGGCAATACCACCAGTATTCCCTTCGGCTTCGCCGACCGGCCCGGCTCGGTCCACGACCACCCCGGACGCACCGTCCTGTTTTTCAGGACCCTCCTAGCGCCGGTCGCCGCCGGCGACGATCTTGGGCCCGGTGACCCGGTGCTCGTCGTCGCCGGCGCGGATCGCGTCCTGGGTGCGCTTGTCGCGCTCCATGTAGCGGTCGAGCAGCGGGTTGAGGATGCCGCGGAGGACCGAGTGGGCGGTCCACCACTTGGGGCGGATGATCCGCGGCGCGCGGGTCTCGATGCCCTCGACGATCGCGCGACCCGCTGTGCTCGGCGGCAGTCGCCTCAGCATGAACGCGGGCAGCGAGTCCTCGAGCGCGTTCGCGACCGGATCCGACATGCCGTCGCGGACCATCTCGGTGTCGATGAAGCCGAAGTAGGCGACGCTGGCGCTCGCGCCGTGCGGCGCGAGCTCGGCGCGCAACGCGCGGCCCATCTGCTCGACGCCGGCCTTGGCGATCGCGTACGGCGAGAGGAGGACGCCGTTGACGAACGCGTAGACGGAGGCGACGACGACGACGTGGCCCTGGCGCTCGACGACGTGGGGCAGGCCGGCGCGGACCGTGCGCCAGACGCCGAGGAGGTTGACCTCGATTACCCGTTCGAACGCGTCGTAGTCCATCGCCCGGGTGGTCGCCGCCGCGGGCGCGATCCCCGCGTTGGCGACGACGATGTCGAGGCCGCCGAGGCGCTCGACGGTCTCCTGCACCGCCGCCTCGATCGCGTCGCGGTCGGTGACGTCGGCGGCGATCCCGATCGCCCGGTCGCCGAGCTTCGCGGCCGACGCCTCGGCCTCCTCGGCCCCGAGGTCGACGAGCGCCACCGAGGCGCCGCGGTCATACAGCCCGCGCGCCGTCGCGAACCCGATCCCCCGCGCCCCGCCGGTCACCAGCGCGACCCTGCCCCGCACGTCGTACATGCGGCGGACCCTAACGGCAGTTGTGGAGCTTGTACACGGTGACGACCGGACCCGGCCGGACGAAGTTCAGCGGCTCGTAGTCGAACGACAGGTCGAACTGGAACGGGTGCTGCGGCCCCTGGTTCGGCGATCCGAACGGGCTCGCGTGGTAGACGACGTCTGCCTGGCGGCGCAGGGCCGAGTAGTAGGGCAGCGCTCCGCGCACGCGGCTCGGGTCGCGCCACGCGCGGCCCTCCTGCATCGAGGACGAGACGATCCAGCAGTACCCGAGCTGCCGGTAGTGCTTGATGATCCCGGGATAGACGGTCGCCTCGTAGTTGGCGAAGTCCTGTCCCTTCCCGGCGCCCTTGTACTCGCGCGCGAGTTGGTGGAGCAGCGCGCCACGGCGCTGGAAGCGCTTCCACCGCGCCTTGGCGGGGAGCGGTCGCCCGCCGTCGGTCATCCACTCCGCCGGGACGGCCGGCTCGAGCACGATCTTCGTCCCCGCCGGGATGTGGGCGACCATCCACCGGCGGAGCGTGCTGCGGGTGTCGGTCCGCGAGAGGACGACGTCGTTGTG
>JAOPZQ010000050.1 GCA_025964075.1 Solirubrobacterales bacterium
GCCCCCGCCGCGACCGCGACGGCCGCGGCGGGCCGCGCCGCGACCGCGACCCGGATCGCAGCCGCTCGTAGTGTCGCGAGTTTCCGAATCGGGACACTAGGGCCTTGGCGCACGAGCATCGGCTGACCGAGCTCGACTCGGGCGTACGGATCGTGACGGAGGCGATGCCCTCCGTCCGGTCCGTGTCGCTCGGGTACTGGATCGGCACGGGCTCGCGCGCCGAGACCGACGAGCAGGCGGGCCTGTCCCACCTGCTCGAGCACCTGCTGTTCAAGGGGACGGCGCGCTACCGGTCCCACGAGATCGACGAGATCTTCGACGCCATGGGCGCGGAGATCAACGCCGGCACCGGCAAGGAGACGACCTCGCTCTACTCGCGGGTGATCGACGACCACGTCGAGCAGGCGTTCGACGTGATGAGCGACATGATCTGGGCGCCGCGCCTCGACGACGTCGACTCCGAGCGGGAGGTCATCCTCGAGGAGATCGCGATGTACGAGGACGATCCCCAGGACAAGATCTTCGACGTCCTCGGCGAGGCGGTCTTCGGCTCGCATCCGTTGGGCCGGGCGATCATCGGCCGCGCCGAGGTCGTCGCGGAGACGCCGCCGGAGGCGATCGCCGCCTTCCACCACGCCCGCTACGTCCCGCGGAACATCGTGATCGCGGCCGCGGGCTCCATCGACCACGACGCGCTCGTCGCGCTCGCGCGCACCCGAGTGCCCGGCGCCGGCCTGCCGCTCGCGGGCCCGGACGAGCCCCCGCTCGAGCTCGCGCCGCGCGTGCGCTTCGAACGCAAGGACACCGAGCAGTACCACGTCGCGCTCGGCGCGCCCGGGCTCGCCCGCGACGACGAGCGCCGCTTCGCCCTGCGGGTCCTCGACACGATCTTCGGCGGCACGAGCTCATCGCGCCTCTTCCAGGAGGTGCGCGAGAAGCGCGGCCTCGCGTACTCGATCTACTCGTTCAGCGGGCAGTACGCCGGGATCGGCCAGGTCGGCGTCTACGTGGGCACGCGCGCCGACAACCTGAGCGCGGCGCTCGAGGTGGTCGCCGGCGAGCTCGAGCGGCTGCGGCGCGAGGCGCCGAGCAAGGCCGAGCTCGCGCGCGCCAAGGACAACCTGCGCGGCCGCATGGTACTGGCGCTCGAGTCGACCGGGGCGCGGATGAACCGCCTCGGCTCCTCGGTCCTCACCGGCGTGCCGCTGCTCACGGTCGACGAGGCGGTAGCGGCGGTCGAGGCGGTCACCCTCGAAGACGTCACCGAGCTCGCGGCGCAGCTGTTCGATCCGGCGCGGCTCTCCGCCGCCGGCATCGGCCCGGAGGAGTCCACGTTCCGCAGCGCCGTCGCGCCGGTCGGAGGCGTGCTGGCGTGATCCGCGTCGCCGTCGCGGGGGCGGCCGGGCGGATGGGGGAGACGGTCTGTGCCGCCGTCGAGGGCGCCGAGGACCTGGAGCTCACCGGCCGGGCGGATCCGGCGCTCGGCGTCGCGGTCGCCGACGTGCTCGGCGACGCGGACGTGCTCGTCGACTTCACGACGCCGGGGACCGCCGTCGAGAACGCACGCGCCGCGCTCGCCGCGGGCGTCCACGTCGTCATCGGGACGACCGGGTTCGACGTCGACGCGCTGAGCGGCGCGCGGGGCGCCAACGTCTTCATCGCCCCCAACTTCGCGATCGGAGCCGTGTTGATGACGCAGTTCGCCGTCGAGGCGGCGAAGCACATGGCGAAGGCGGAGATCATCGAGCTCCACCATGACCGCAAGGTCGACGCGCCCAGCGGCACGGCGGCGCGCACGGCGGAATTGATGCGCGGCGAGGTGCCGATCCACTCGGTGCGGCTCCCGGGCCTCGTCGCCCACCAGGAGGTCATCCTCGGCGATGTCGGCCAGACGCTGACGATCCGCCACGACTCGACGGACCGCACGTCGTTCATGCCGGGCGTGCTGCTGGCGATCCGCCGGGTCGGCGCGCTCGAGACCTCGCCGCTCGTCGGGTTGGAGCACCTGCTTTAACGTCCGGTGAAGGCCGCCTTGCGGCCCAGCACGAGGGGAGTACCTTCGAAGGAGTTCGATTCCGGAGGTGAGCCAATGGCCTGGCAGACGCACGTCCTCGTCCTCTCGAGCCGCACCGCGGATTCGGACGAGCTCATGGCCGCGCTGCGGGCTCGGGCCGACCGCGGCGCCTGCGCGTTCACGCTGATCTCGCCGCGCGAGACGAGCGAGGCCGCCGCGCGGCTCGACCGGGCGCTCGCGCGGCTGCGGGGGGCCGGACTGCCGGTCGAGGGTCGGCTCGCCGATCCGGACCCGATGCTCGCCCTCACCGAGGCGTGGGACCCGCGCGAGTACGACGAGATCGTCGTGTGCACTCTGCCCACGCATGCGTCGAAGTGGCTGCAGGTCGACCTTCCGCACCGCATCGAGCGCCACACCGGCGTACCGGTCAGCCACGTGACCGCGGAGGAGCCCCGGCCCGAGCCGGTCGTCGCACACCTCGAGCCGCACGAGAAGCCGGGGATCCTGAGCCCGCTGGGACCGCTCGCCTGGGGCCGCTCGCGCCGCTGACCCGCTCCGCCCGTTAGCGTGCGTGGCACATGGGGGTCGCCACCCGCACGCTGGCGCCACGTAGCCCTGCCCATCGCCGGGTCGCGCTCGTTCGCGCGGTCAGATGGGGGGCGCCGATCGTCTACGTCGCCGCGCTGGCGACGAACATCGTGGTCTTCGGGCTCTCGATCGCCCGCGACGAGATGTTCCTGTGGGCCGTGCTCGGCGTCCTCGCCGGCTCGATCACCCGACCGCGCAAGGTCGCGGTGGGCATCTTCCTCGAATGGCTGCCCTTCGCCGCGATCCTCTTCGTCTACGACCTGATCCGCGGCTACGCCGACGGCCTTCTGTTCCCGGCGCGTCTGCACCTCCAGCTGCGGGCCGACGAGCTGATGTTCGGCGGCACGGCGCCGACGGTCTGGCTCCAGCACCACCTGTGGGGCGGCCCGAACCACGTGCGCTGGTACGACTACGCGAGCTGGGGCGTGTACATGACGCACTTCCTCGCCACGCTCGCGCTCGCCGCCGGACTGTGGCTGTTCGCGCATCACCGGTTCCGCCGGTATGTGGCGATGGTGTCGCTGCTCGCGCTCGTCGGGTTCGTGACCTACATCCTCTACCCGGCGGTCCCGCCGTGGATGGCCGCGACGCAGGCCAAGCTGCCGCCGGTCGACCGGATCATCGGCTACGCCTGGCCGCACGTGCGCATCTTCAGCTTCGACACCTTCTTCCAAACCGGCAACCAGTACGCCAACGACGTCGCCGCCGTGCCCTCGTTGCACGCCGCCTACGCGCTCCTCGTCTGCCTCTACCTCTGGGGCATGACGCGGCGCGTCTGGGTCCGCGCCGCGCTCGTCGCCTATCCGCTGGCGATGGCGTTCGCGCTCGTCTACACCGCCGAGCACTTCGTCGCGGACATCCTCGTCGGCTGGCTGTACGCGGTCGCGGTGTTCATGGCGGTGCACGAGGTGGCGGATACGTGGGAGGAGCGGAGGTCGAACTGGCGCTCTCGCGATCCTGGGCAGTCGCGGCGCCCGGCAAGGCTGCGATAATCGCCGCCAAGTGCTCGACCTCGGCGCCATCCTCACCGCCATGGTCACGCCGTTCGACGCCGAAGGCGGCTTCGACGAGGCGTCGACCGTGCGCCTGATGCACCATCTCGCCGACCACGGGTCGGACGGGGTCGTCGTCGCCGGCACGACGGGCGAGGCCACCACTCTGTCCGACGAGGAGCACGAGCGGCTCGTCCGCCTCGCGGTGGACGAGATGGGCGATCGGATGTCCATCGTGGCCGGCGCCAGCTCGAACGACACCCGCCACGCGGTGCACCTGACCGAGCGGGCGACGGAGGCGGGGGCCGACGCGATTCTCTCCGTCACGCCCTACTACGTGAAGCCGAACCGGCGCGGGATCGTGCGGCACTACGAGGAGGTGGCCAAGGCCACCGACAAGCCGATCGTCCTCTACAACATCCCGAGCCGGACGGCGCTCGACATGCCCAACGACCTCCTGGCCGAGCTGGCACAGATCGACGGCGTCGAGGCCGTCAAGCAGGCCCGCTACGAGGACCTCGAGCCGATCGACGGCTTGCAGCTGTACGCCGGGAACGACGACATCCTGGCCAAGGTGCTCGACCTGGGCGGCCCCGGCGGGATCCTGGTCGCCAGCCACGTGGTGGGCGACGAGATGCGCCGGATGGTCGACGAGCCCGCGCATCGGCACGAGATCGACGCGGGCCTGAAGGACGTCTACCGCGCGCTGACGGTGACTGCGAACCCGATCCCGGTCAAGGCCGCGGTGCACATGCTCGGCGTCATCGACCACGGAACGATGCGGCTGCCGCTCGTCGAGCCCGACGAGCGCGAGCGTGAGGCCGTCCGGGCGATGCTCGAGCGTCACGGTCTGCTGGCCACCGCGTGAGCGCCCCGGGAACGCTGCGCGTCCTGCCCCTCGGGGGGCTCGGCGAGATCGGCAAGAACATGATGGTCGTGGAGTACGAGGACCGGATCGTGGTCATCGACACCGGCCTGCGGTTCCCCACGACCGACATGCTCGGGATCGACCTCGTGCTGCCGGACTTCTCCTACCTGCGCGACCGCGCCGACGACATCGAGGGCATCGTCATCACCCATGGCCACGAGGACCACCTGGGCGCGCTGCCCTGGGTCCTCCGGGAGCTGGGGGAGGACAAGGTCCCCGTCGTCCACGGCGGCCCGCTGACCACGGCGATGGCGCGCTCGAAGCTCGACGAGCACCGGCTCAGGGCGACGCCGATCGAGCAGCTCGCACCCGGGGAGCAGGTCGAGCTCGGGCCGTTCGGCGTCGAGCTCGTCCACATGACCCACTCGATCCCGGATTCCTGCGCGGTCGCGCTGACCACCGAGCTCGGCACGATCCTCGTCACCGGTGACTACAAGTTCGATCAGACGCCGGTCGACGGCGAGCCGGCCGACATGTCCCGCCTCGCCGAGCTCGGCCGCGACGGCCTCCTGTTGCTGTGCGGCGACTCGACGAACGTCGACCGCGCCGGGTTCTCCCCGTCGGAGTCGGTCGTCGGCCCCCGGCTCGAGGAGGTCTTCTCGCGCTGCGAGGGCCGCATCGTCGTCACGTGCTTCGCGTCCAACATCCATCGCGTCCAGCAGGTCGTCGACGCCGCGGAGGCCCTCGGCCGCAAGGTGTCGCTCGTCGGGCGCTCGATGCGCAAGAACGTCAACATCGGCCGCTCGCTCGGGCACATCGACGTCCCCGAGGGGATGCTCATCAACCCGCGCGAGGTCGAGGACTTCCCCGACCACAAGGTCGTCGTGATCTCGACGGGCTCCCAGGGGGAGCCGCTTTCGGCGCTGCGGCGGATGGCGCACCACGACCATCCGCGCGTCAAGCTTCACAGCGGCGATACCGTTGTGTTCAGCGCCACTCCGATCCCGGGGAACGAGCGCGCGGTGAACGAGACGATCGACCGGCTCTACCACATCGGCTGCGACGTGATCACGCCTCGCGACGCGCCGGTGCACGCGTCGGGCCACGGCTACGCGGAGGAGGTCAAGCTGATGCTGAACCTCACCCACCCGCGCTACGTGCTGCCCGTCCACGGCGACCACAAGCGGATCCATCTCCACGCCGGCCTCGCCGAGGCGGTGGGCATCGATCCCGACAACATCTTCAAGGGCGAGAACGGCCTGCCGCTGGAGATCGACGCCCGCGGCGCGCGGTTCGGCACCGCCGAGCGCTCGGGGATGATCTTCGTCGACGGCGTCGACATCGGCGACCCCGCGGACGTCGCGCTCCGCGACCGGCGGATGCTCTCGGCCGACGGAATCTTCATCGTCGTCGCCACCGTGTCCTCCCAGGACGGCTCCTCCGTCGCGCCCCCCGAGGTGATCTTCCGGGGCGTGCCGTTCCTCGAGCAGGTCAAGGGCCTCGTCGACGAGATCCGCGGCGCGGTCGAGGCCTCGCTCGCCCGGTCGGCCTCCGACCGCATCACGGAGATCGACCACCTCCAGGAGATCCTCCACGACGACCTGGCGGCTTTCGTGTACGACCGGCTGAAACGCCGGCCGATGGTCCTGCCGGTGGTGGTCGAAGTTTGAGGATCCGCGCGATCCTCGGGCTCGTGGCCGGGGTCGCGCTGCTGCTCGGCGTCGGGGAGGCTCGCGCCGCCGCTCCGTTCAGCTCCTGTTTCAGGGGGACGCCGGTCGAGTGCGCGACGCTGACCGTGCCCGTCGACCGCGCCGGCGCAGCCCCCGGGACCGTCCCGCTGCACGTCGTCCGCTACCGGGCCGCGCACGCGACCCGACCGCCCCTGATGCTCGTCACCGGCGGCCCCGGGCAGAGCGGCACCGGCCTGGTCTTGGACGCCCTACCCGGAGGCGTGTTCCCGGCGAACCGGCTCCACCGCGACGTGATCGCCTTCGATCCGCGGGGCACGGGCGAGTCCGGCGTGCTGCGCTGTCCGGCGCTCGAGAAGGCGATCGTCGGTCTCGACACCGACGCCGCGGCGAGCGCCTGCTGGAGCTCCCTCGGGGCCGCCCGCTACGACTACACCTCGCGGACCGTGGCGGACGACATCGAGTCGATCCGCCAGGCGGTCGGAGCGCCGACGCTCGCGCTCTACGGGATCTCCTACGGCACCTCCGAGGTCCAGACCTACGCACGGGTCTACCCGCAGAGCGTCGATCGCCTGATCCTCGACTCGACCGTGCCGCCCGGCGGTGGCGACGGGCTCGAGCGCCAGTCGTTCGCGGCGATCCCGCGCGTCCTCCGCGCCGTGTGCCCGGGCCGGCGCTGCGCGGGGATCACGACGGACCCGGTTGCGGACCTCGCCACGCTGATCCACTCGCTTCCGGCCGGCGGCCTCGTCGGACGCGTCGTCAACGATCGCGGCCATCGTGTTCGGCAGCGCGCCGGGCGCTACGACCTCTTCGACCTGCTCGTGAACGGCGACTTCGACCCGACGCTCCGCGGCTCGCTGCCGGCGGCGGTGCACTCGGCCCTGGGGGGCGACCCGGCGCCGCTGCTGCGCCTCGTGCGCGCCAGCCTCGAGTCCGACAAGCAGAACTTCAACTCCCCGCGCCTTCTGTCGACGGCCGACTTCGCCGCGACGATCTGCGAGGAGACGGCGTTCCCGTGGTCGCGCACGGCGTCGGTCGACGAGCGTCGAAGCGCGGTGGCGGCCGCCGCCGCGGCGACGCCCGCGGCGAGCATCGCGCCGTTCGACAACGCGACGCTCCTCGCGCCGCAGATCGTCGCTCCCTGTGTCACGTGGCCGACGAGCGCGCAGCCGCCCGACCTCGGCTCCGCCAACCCGAACGTGCCCGTGCTCGTGCTCTCGGGCGAGGCCGATCTGCGCACGCCGACGGAGGGGGCGCAGGCCGTCGCCGCCGGCTTCCCACAGGCGATCGTGCGCACGTTCCCGTACGCCGGGCACGACGTCATCGACGGGGTCGCCGGTCAGCCCTGCGCCGCGCCCGAGGCCCGGGCCTTCCTCGCCGGCGCCCCGGTCGGCACCTGCCCGGGGCACCAGGCGGCGCCGTCCGTGGCGCCGATCGCGCCGCGCTCGCTCCACGACGTCGCGCCGCTTTCCCATCCCGGCGGCACGGCGGGACGGGTGCTGCACGCGGTCGGCCTGACGATCGACGACTACTTCCTCAGCCCCGGCAATCCCGTCGTGCCCGGGTTGCGCTCGGGGCGCGTGTCCGTGGTCAGGAACGGGCTGCGGTTCGTCAAGGACGTCTACGTGCCGGGAGTCACGCTGAGCGGCAACCTGACTCCGAAGCAGGGCCGGTTCGGGGGCACGCTCCGGGTCAGCGGTGCGCTGCGGGGCACCCTGCGCGTCGTGCGCAACCGCATCTCCGGCCGCCTCGGCGCACACTCCGTCCACGCCCGGATCCGCGTGACGACCAACCACGTCGTCGCGCTCCCCGCGGCCAGCGTCGCCGGGCCGTTCGTGCTGCCGGCCAGCGTCGTCCGTCCCGCGTACCGCCTCCGGCTGCCGAGGCCGAGGTGAGGATGCGCCGGCTCGCCGGCGCGGTCGCTGGGGCGGCGCTGGCGGTCGTGCCGGCGACGGCGGGCGCGGCCTCGTTCCGCTCGTGCTCGGCCGGCGTGCCCGTCCAGTGCGTCACGCTCACCGTGCCGCTCGACCGCACCGGGGCCGTACCGGGGACGACGCCGTTGTACGTCGTCCGCGTGCGCGCGCGGCATCCGCGGCGCCCGCCGCTCGTCCTCGTGACCGGTGGTCCCGGCCAGGCGGGGGCGGACCTCATCGCCGGCGCCGGACCCGGCGGTCCGTTCGATCCCGACAGGCTGCGGCGGGACGTGATCGCGTTCGACCCGCGGGGCACCGGTCACTCGGGGCTCCTGCGCTGCCCGCCGCTGGAGAAGGCGAAGTCGTTCCTCGCCACCGACGCCGCGGCGGCGTGCTGGGGTTCGCTCGGCGCCCGCCGCTACGGGTACACGTCACGAACCGTGGCGGACGACATCGACGCGATCCGCCAGAAGGTCCGGGCGCCGAAGATCGCGCTCTACGGCATCTCGTACGGCACGTCGGTCGCCCAGACCTACGCCCGGGTCTATCCGCAGAACGTCGATCGCGTGATCCTCGACTCGACGGTCGACCCAGGTGGCGGCGACATGCTCTACCGCCCGACGTTCACGGCCACGTCCCGCGTCCTCGACGCCCTGTGCGCGCCGTCGCGCTGCCGGAGCTTCACCGCGGACCCCGTCGGCGACCTCGCGGCGCTGATCCGCGCGCTCCCGGCGGCGGGTCTCGCTGCCCAGGTCGTCGGCAGCGACGGGCGGTCGCACCCGCTGACGATCCGACGCTTCGAGCTCGTCGACCTCCTGATCGACGGGGACTTCACGCCCGAGTTCCGCGGCGGCTTCCCGGCGGCGGTGCACAGCGCGCTCGCCGGCGACCCGGCGGCGCTCGCGCGCCTCGTCCGCCAGGCGCTCGACTCCGACGCGGCGGACTTCATCCATCCCCACGACCTGTCGATCGCCGACTACGCGGCGACGGTCTGCCAGGAGGGCCCGTTCCCCTGGGCGCGCACGGGGACCGCCGACGAGCGCGCGGCCCAGGCCGCGGCGGCCGTGGCGGCGATCCCGCCGGCGAGCCTCTTCCCGTGGGACCAGGCGAGCGCGCTCGCATCCGACTTCCTGGCGACGTGCCTCAAGTGGCCCGCCACGGCGCAAGCGCCGGATCTCGGGACCGCCTACCCGGACGTGCCCGTCCTCGTCCTCTCGGGCGAGGGGGACCTCCGCACGCCGCTCGAGGGCGCGAAGGCCGTCGCGGCGCGCTACCCGCACGCCATCCTGCGTACGTTCCCGCACGCCGGCCACGACGTGGTCGACGGCGCGGCGGGGGACCCGTGCGCCTGGGACGACCTGCGGTCGTTCCTCGCCGGGCGCGCGGTGGGAACGTGCGTCGGCGGCGCTCCTGCGCCGCGCATCGCGAAGGTCGCGCCGGCTTCGCTGGCGGCCGTCTCCGGATCGGGCCAGCTCCGCCGCGTGCTCCACGCCGTGGCCTTGACGCTCGGGGACCTCTCGGACCAGTCCGGGCTCTCGGCCGGTGCCATTCCCGGCCTGCGCGCGGGCAGGGCGATCGCCGGCGCCGGCGGTCTGCGACTGCGGCACTTCACCTACGTGCCGGGGATCGAGTTGACCGGAACGATCAGAGGCGGGCGCGCGGACCTGCGGATCAGCGGGGCCGTGCGCGGCCGGTTCCGGCTCCGCGGCCGTCGCGTGTCGCTGACGGTCGGCGGGCATCGACTGTCGGCGAGCGCGAGCATCGCGCGCGCGCCGAAGCTCTGATCGGACCCTAGCCGGCCGCGGCCGGCACCTCCGCGGGCATCGGCGACGCGGGGAGCACGAGCTCGAAGCGGGCGCCGCGGCCGCTCGCCGGCGTCAC
>JAOPZQ010000075.1 GCA_025964075.1 Solirubrobacterales bacterium
CCGCCTCCTTGGAATGGCCGAGGACCTCGGCCTCCTCCGCGGTGTCGGCCTCGAGGGCCGCGGTCGTCGCGACGAGCTGGGTCAGGCGCAGGAGATCCTCGACCGGCCCGCCGTCGGCGTGGGCGAAGCGCTCGAGCGCGCGGTCGACGACGTCCCGCGCGGCGTCGAACCGGCGCGACCGGCGGAGCGTCTCGCCCCCCAGCTCGCCGAGGAGCGCGTGCCACTGCACGTCGCGGGAGGACTGGCTGCGCTCGATCGCCGGCTCGAGGACCTTCCACGCCGCCTCGGTATGGCCGTCGGCGAGCGCGAGCCAGGCGTGGGCGGACGCGAAGAAGAACGTGAAGCCGGCTCCCTTGCCGCCGGGTCGCTCGGCCGCGACGCGCTCGCGCGCCTCGTCCCACTGTCCGAGCTCGAACAGCATCTCCGCCGCGGTCAGCGAGATCCACGGCGACTCGCGCCCGGCGGCGGCGCTCGCCGCCAGCCCCTCGCGGGTGACGGCGAGCGCCTCCTCGGTCCGGCCGAGGATGTTGAGGGCGTCGCCGAGGTTCGAGTAGGCGCGCATGACGTCGTCGAAGCAGCCGAGGTCCAGCGCGAGCTTCAGCGACTCGCGAAGCGACTCGATCCCCTCCTCGGCATAGCCCAGGCCCGCGAGCGAGATCCCGCGCGAGTTGAGCGCGCCGGACTCGAGCCGCTGCAGACCCGTCGCCCGCGCCGCGGCGAGCGCCTGGTCCGCCCGCTCGACGGACTCGCGCAGGCGCCCCCGGAGCATGAGGATCTTGGCGCTCCACTCGAGGGCGCGGGCACGGGCCGGCGTGGCGTGCTCGGCCGAGGTGTAGGCGAGCGCCTGCCGGTAGGCGGCGAGCGCTCCGTCGCCGTCGGCGATCGACCAGCTCGCCTGCGCCACGCGGAGCAGGAGGTCCGAGGCGAGCTCCGGTTCCTCGTCGCCATCGACCTCCTCGAGCGCCCGGTGGAGGAGGTGCCGGGCGCGGCGGCCGTCGCCGGCCGCCTGGTTCGCGTCGGCGGCATGTGAGAGGAGCTCCGCCCGGTTCATCAGCTCGGCGCCGTGGTCCCGTGCGACGCGGTCGGCGAGCTTGGCCGCGAGCTCCCACCACTCGGCGGCCTCCGCGTACGCGTGGACCTCCTCGGCCTCGGTCGCCGCCGCGCACAGCCACGGCAGCGCGTCGCGGGCGCAGCCGCCGTCGACGTAGTGCTGGGCGACCGTCGCCGAGCACGGCGACGGGCGGGCGGCGAGCTTGTCGGCGATCGCCAAGTTGAGGTCGGCCGCCTCGCCGGGGAGGAGGTCGTCGGCGACCGCCTCGCGCAGCAGCTCGTGGCGGAACTGGTAGCGCTGCCCGTCGCGATGGCGGGCGAGCACCTGGTGGGCGAGGGAGTCCCGGAGCGCCTCGCGCACCGCGCCGAGCTCGAGCTCGGTGGCCGTCGCGACCGTCTCCTCGTCGAGGACGTGCCCGACGGCGACCGCACGGAGGACGACCTGGCTGTCGGCGGAGAGGGCGTCGATTCGCAGCATCAGCGCGTGGCGCAGCGTGTCGGGGAGCGGACCGTCGCCGTCGGCTCCGGCGGCCATGAGCTCCTCGGTGAAGAGGGCGTTGCCGCTCGAGCGGCCCCACAGGCGCTCGACGAGGTCGTGCTCGGGTGAGGAGCCCAGGAGGTCGGAGAGCTGCTCGGCGAGCTCGGCGCGCGTGAAGCGCTCGAGCGTGATCCGGCGGGTGAGCCAGCTGCGCTCGAGCTCGGCGAGCATCGGCAGAAGGGGATGCCGGCGATAGAGCTCGTCCGTGCGGTAGGTGCCGAGGACCATCATCGACCCCTCACGCAGGTTGCCGGCGAGGAAGACGAGGAAGTCGCGGGTCGAGCGGTCGGCCCAGTGGAGGTCCTCGAGCACGAGCAGGAGCGGGCGGCTGCGGCTCAAGCGCTCGAACGCCTCGAGCAGGGCCTCGAACGTGCGGCCCTGCTCGACGTCGTCGAGCCGGTGGGCGTCGCGCTGCGCCGTGCCGCGCGGGAGGTCGGCGAGCAGCGTGGCGAGCTCGGAGCCGGCCGCGCCGGCGATCTCGTTGACCTCGACCTCGCCGTCGCGGAGCGGCGTGCGGAGCGCCGAGCGCAGCGGGGAGAACGGAAGGTCGGTGCCGAGGCCGGCCGGCGACTGACCGATCAGCACGCGGGCTGACCCGGCGCGGGCGGCGAGGAACTCGGTGACGAGCCGCGTCTTCCCGACGCCGGACTCGCCGGCGACGAACACCAGCCGCGGTTCGCCGCCCTCGGCGGCCTGGAGCGCCGACGTGAGCTCGTCGAGCGCGTCGCGGCGGCCGACAAAGCGCCGGCTCGTGAGTCGCGTAGTCATCTCACCCCACATAGTGGCGCGAGATGGCCCTACTGTGCGACTCAAGGAGCCGGCGCAGGACGGAGGGAACGTCCACGGCCACCGCGGCGGCGCCGCGCGCGGAGCGCGGCGACGATGCCGTGGCGGGCGCGGCGCGGCCCGGTTCCGAAGGCGTTCTGCGGGGTGCGGACCGGCCTGACGAGCTCCTGCTGGATGAGGGAATGCATTTGAGCCTCCATTGGTTGCATCGACCATGCTGAACCTGAGGGCCCACCCGTACATCGGGCTTATGCAGCTACTTCGCGGTCCCGACCCCTTACCTCGTAAGGGGCGACCCCTTAGTCGCTCGACATGCCTTCTCGATGAAGCGCACCGAAAACCCGAGCAGCTCGGGATCATGCTGGATCGAGCGGTGATGACCGCCCGGGGTGACGATCAACCGGGAGCCCGGCGCGCGTGCGAGCGGCGCGAGCTCGCGCGAGACCTCGACGGGCACCTGCTCGTCCGCCTCGGCGTGGAGCAGGAACAGCGGAGCGGTGAGCGCGGCGACGGCGTCGCGCAGGTCGTGCGCCTCGAGGAACGCCGCCAGCGCCGGCGTGTCGGCCGCGAATGTGAAGCGGCCCGAACGCAGTCCGGCCGCGAGGAGGTCGCCGGGCGCCGGGCAGATCGCGACCGCGGCGGCGGCGCCGAGCGGGCCGGCGGCCTGGATCGCCACGTAGCCGCCCATCGAGGACCCCCTCACGGCGCGGGGGACGCCGGCGGGCAGCAGCTCGGCGATCGTGAGCACGTCCTCGACCACGCGCCCGTCGAGCGGGTCCGCGCTGTCCCCGTGGCCGCGCTGGTCGAACGCGACCGCGGCGAGTCCGGCCTGCCGGCACGCGCGCGCGAAGTCGTGGTGGTTCTCCTTGCACGAGCTCGCGCCGTGGATCGTCACGACCCCGCCGACGGGCTCCCCTAGCGGCAGCCACAGCGTGTAGGCGAGCCCGGCGTGGACGCCGACGGCGGCCGGCGGCTCGGGGGTGGGAGCGCGCATGACTCTGGCATCATCGCGCGTCCAGAGATGACCGCCGCCGCCGCCACCCTCAGCGCCGCCTACCCGCTCGGCTCGCGCGTCAACGAGCGCGGGCACCTCGAGATCGGGGGCTGCGACGCCGTCGAGCTCGCGGCCCGGTTCGGCACGCCGGCCTACGTGGTCGCCGAGGACGACCTGCGCCACCGCGGCCGCACTTTCGTCGAGTCGCTGCGCGCGCGTCATCCGGACTCCGAGGTCGTCTTCGCCTCGAAGGCGTTCCCCTGCACCGCCGTCTACCGCGTCCTCGCCGAGGAGGGCCTGGGCTGCGACGTGGCCTCCGGCGGCGAGCTCCACCTGGCGCTGCGCGGCGGCTTCGACGCGGCGCGCCTGTACTTCCACGGCAACGCCAAGTCCGAGCGCGAGATCGCCGAGGCGCTCGACGCCGGCGTCGGGCACATCGTGCTGGACGGCTGGGCGGACCTCGAGCGGGTCGAGCGGATCGCGGCCGAGCGGGGCGCCGGGCAGGCCGTCTTGCTGCGCGTGACCCCCGACGTCGCGGGGGAGACCCACGAGAAGATCTCGACCGGACAGGCCGACTCGAAGTTCGGCTTCGGCCTCGGCGAGGCGCGCGTCGCCATCGAGCGCCTGGGCGACTCGCCGTCGCTGCGCCTCCGCGGCCTGCACTTCCACATCGGCTCCCAGCTCCACTCGCTCGCGCCGTTCCGCGAGGCGGTCGCGGCGATCGCCCCCCTCGGCGACTTCCCGGTGTACAGCCTCGGCGGCGGCCTCGCGGCGACCTACACCGCGGAGGATGCCCCGGCGCCGCCGATCGAGGACTACGTCGAGGCCAAGGTCACGGCCGTGCACGAGATCCTCGGCCCGGGCAAGCGCATCGTGATCGAGCCGGGCCGGGCGCTCGTCGCGAACAGCGGCGTGACGCTCTACCGGATCGAGAACGTGAAGCGCAACGTGTCGACGTGGGTCGCCGTCGACGGCGGCATGTCCGACAACCTGCGCCCGATGCTCTACGGCGCGATCTACGAGGCCCGGATCGCCGACCGCGCGGGCGCCGTGGCCGGCGAGCAGTGCACGCTGACGGGCAAGCACTGCGAGTCGGGCGACGTGATCGTCCGGCGTGCCCTCCTCCACGAGCCGCGCGCCGGCGACGTCGTCGTCACGCCCGCCACGGGCGCCTACGGCCACGCGCTGGCCAACAACTACAACGGCGTGCCGCGGCCGCCGGTGGTCTTCTGCCAGGACGGCGACGCGCGCGTCGTCGTGCGCCGCGAGACCTACGACGACCTGACGGCGCGTGACCTCGCCTAGCCGCTACGCGATCGGCCTCCTCGGGCACGGGACGGTGGGCGCGGCGTTCGCCGAGCTGCTCGAGGAGCGCGCCGCGCACGTCGAGCACATCACCGGCGTCCGCCCGGAGATCGCCGGCGTCCTCACCCGCTCCCGGGGCGACTTCGCGGACATCCTCGAGCGCTCGCAGCTCGTCGTCGAGCTCATCGGCGGCCTCGAGCCCGCGCGCGAGTACGTGCTGCGGGCGATGGCCGCGGGGCGCCACGTCGTGACCGCGAACAAGCAGCTGCTGGCCACGCACGGCGAGGAGCTCTGGGCGGCGGCCCGCGAGCACGGGGTGCAGCTGCGCTTCGAGGCCGCCGTCGCCGGCGTCGTGCCGGTGATCCGCGTGATCCAGGAGTCGCTCGCCGCCGCCCACGTCGAGCGCCTGCACGGGATCGTCAACGGCACGACCAACTACATCCTCACCGAGATGGCGCGCACCGGAGCCTCGTTCGAGGACGCGCTCGCGCAGGCGCAGGAGCTCGGCTACGCCGAGGCCGACCCGACCGAGGACGTGAACGGCAAGGACGCGGCGGCGAAGATGGCGATCCTCGCGCGCCTCGCCTTCTCGACGCCCGTCTCCGTCGACCAGGTGACCTACGAAGGCATCGTGGGGATCACGCCCGACGACATGGCCTACGCCCGCGACCTCGGGCTCGAGCTGAAGCTGATCGGCACGGCGGAGCGCATCGACGGCGGGCTCTCCGTGCGCGTGCACCCGGCGTTCCTCTACCCGGGCCACCCGCTCGCCGCGGTCTCGGGGCCCTTCAACGCCGTGACCGTGGAGTCGCCGGCCATCACCGAGATCACGATGTCGGGCCCCGGCGCCGGCGGCCCGCAGACCGCGAGCGCCGTGCTCGGGGACGTCATCTCGGCGATGATCCCGCCCGCCTCGACGCCGGCCACGGAGGAGCGGCTCCCGATGGTCTCCGACGTCGTCTCCGGGTTCTACCTGCGGCTCGAGGTCGCCGACCGGCCGGGGGTCCTCGCCAGCGTCGCCGACGTCCTCGGCCGCCACGAGATCAGCGTCAAGTCGGTGGTCCAGCGCGGCCTCGGCGACAACGCCCGCCTGGTGATGGTGAGCCACCCGGCGCTCGAGTCCCGGTTCTACGACGCGCTCGGAGAGATCGGCCGGCTCGACTTCGTCCGCGACGAGCCGCGCGCGATCCGCGTCATCGAGGAGGAGTTCGTTTAGTGTCGCGAACCGCAGATTCGGGGCAGCTTCGCGCCCGAACTCCGAATCAGGACACTAGACGTCGGACGGGACGGGCGGGTCCGCGTCCGGCTTGTCCGCCTGGGCGCGCTTCGAGGCCTCGCGCATCTCGAACACCTCCGTCGCCCAGTCGCCGAGCTCGCGCGTGATCCCGCGGGCCGCGTCGACGACGATGCCCATGATCCGGCCGACATGGTCGAGGCCGGAGTCGACTACGACCTGCGCGGTGTCCTTCTTCGTCTCGAGATCCTCCACCACCAGTAGATATTAGGCAGCCGCGACGAGCGCGGGCGCCCGGGTCGCCGGTGCCTCGGCGGGCTCGGCCTCGCCGCTGCCGCTCGGCAGCGCCAGCCTGACGATCTTCCGCACCACGCTCCCGAACTGCCGGCCCAGGGGCCCCGTGTTGTAGGGGATGCCGTAGCGGTCGCAGATCTCCCGGACCTCGACCGCGATCTCGCCGTAGCGGTGCGCCGGGAGGTCGGGGAACAGATGGTGCTCGATCTGGTGGGAGAGATTGCCCGCGAGGACGTGGAACAGCTTCCCGCCGGTCAGGTTCGCCGACCCCAGGAGCTGGCGGAAGTACCACTGGCCGCGGCTCTCCTCCGCGGTCTCCTCCTCGCTGAACTCGATGGTGCCGTCGGGGAAGTGGCCGCAGAAGATGATCGTGAACGACCAGAGGTTGCGGGCGAGGTTCGCGGTCGCGTTGCCCGCGAAGACGAGCGGCGCCGAGGGGCCGGCGAGCACGGGGAAGAGGACGTAGTCCTTCAGCCACTGCCCGCGCACCTTGCGGACGATCGAGCCGATCATCTCGCGCTTCTCGCCGAGGGTCGCCTCGCCGCTGACGAGGCGCTCGGCCTCGAGGTCGTGCATCGCGACCCCGTACTGGAAGAACAGCGCCAGGAGCGTGGCCCATACCGGGTTGCCGAGGTAGTAGGGATTCCACGGCTGGTCGTCGGACATGCGCAGGACGCCGTAGCCGATGTCGCGGTCCTTGCCCACGATGTTCGTGTGGGTGTGGTGCATGTAGTTGTGCGAGTGGCGCCACTGGTCGCCGGGGCAGGCGGTGTCCCACTCGAACTGCCGGCTGTTCAGCGCCGGGTCGCGCATCCAGTCGTACTGGCCGTGCATGACGTTGTGGCCGATCTCCATGTTGTCGAGGATCTTCGACAGGGAGAGGGCGGTCACGCCCGCGAGCCAGGCCGGAGGCAGGAACGAGAGGAAGAGCAGGCCGCGGCCCGCCACCTCGAGCCCGCGCTGGGCGCGGATCATGTCGCGGATGTACTCGGCGTCGCGTTCGCCGCGGTCGGCGAGCACGCGCTGGCGGATCGCGTCGAGCTCCTCGCCGAAGGCGTCGAGCTGCGCGGGGGTGAGATGGGGGACACTCGTGGGCATCGGGTTCGTCTCCTGAGGTGTCAGAGGTCGAGGGCGACGTCGCCGGCGGGTACCGAAACGCAGATCTGGATGGGCTCGTCGTCGGCCGAGGAGACCTCGCCGGTGACGACGTTGCGGACGCTGCCGGCCACCTTGCGGCACGTGCAGCTGTGGCAGATCCCCCGGCGGCAGCCGAACTCGGGGGCGAGG
>JAOPZQ010000093.1 GCA_025964075.1 Solirubrobacterales bacterium
GATGACGGATCGGGTTCGTCGGCTCATTACGGTCCGGGAACCGGCCGGCTGGCGTGGGAGGATGCGCCCATGTCCGCAGACGGCAGACAGGACGGCACCCGTCGGCTGCGTGGGGGCATCGACCTCGGCGGCACGAAGATCCAGGCGGTCATCGTCGACCCCGACAACGAGCCGGTCGGCCAGGCGCGCCATCCGACCCCGACGCGGGGAGGGCCGGCCGCGGTGGCCGCCGAGATGGCGGCGACTCTGACCGAGGCGGCCCGCGCCGCCGGCGTCGCGACCTCCGACCTCGTCGGCGTCGGCGTCGGCTCGCCCGGCGAGGTCGACCCGAGCGAGGGGACCGTGGCGGAGGCCCGCAACCTCACGGACTGGACCGACCCCTACCCGCTCGCCGCGGAGCTCGGCCGCGTCCTCGGCACCCCGGTGCAGCTGGGCAACGACGTCGACGTCGCGGTGCGCGCCGAGTTCGAGCTCGGGGCCGGGAAGCCCTACAAATCGCTCCTCGGCGTGTTCTGGGGCACCGGTGTCGGCGGCGGGCTGATCCTCGACGGGCGGCAGTGGGACGGCCGCGGGTCGGCCGGCGAGATCGGGCACATGGTCGTCAAGCAGGGCGGCCGGCGCTGCACGTGCGGGCGCAAAGGATGCATGGAGGCCTACGCGGGCCGGCTCGCGATGGAGCTCTACGCGCGCAAGCTCGTCAAGCAGGGCAAGAGCACGAAGCTCTTCAAGATCGCCAAGGAGCAAAACCGCGACCGGCTCACCTCGGGGATCTGGGCGCGCGCGATCGAGGCGAAGGACAAGCTCGCGATTCAGCTGATCGACGAGGCGATCGGGGCGCTCGGCACGGGCGTCGCGTCGGCGATCAACCTGCTCGACGTCGAGGCGATCGTCATCGGCGGCGGCCTCGGCGTCCGCTTCGGCGAGCCTTACGCGAAGCGGATCGAGCGGGCGATGAAGCCCCACCTCTTCCTCGACGATCGCCCGCCGGCCGTCCACCTCGCCGCGCTCGGCGACCTCGGCGGTGCGATCGGCGCGGCGCTGCTCGTCGCGGGCTCGGGGAGCTAGCGTCTTAGTGGAGTCCCCGCGCGCCGCCGGGGCGCCACCGTCCGAGCGACTGGCTCAGACCCCTGTCGCCGGCTTCTCCGAGTGGCCGCCGAACTGCTTGCGCATCGCCGAGAGCAGCTTGTCCGCGTACTCGCCCTCGCGGCGCGAGGAGAAGCGCTCGTAGAGCGAGGCGCTGATCACGTGGGCCGGCGCCCCGACGTCGACGGCGGCGAGCACCGTCCAGCGGCCCTCGCCCGAATCCGACACGTGCCCGCCGTACTCGGCGAGCGTGGGCGACTCGACGAGCGCGGCGGCGGTGAGGTCGAGCAGCCAGGAGGCCACGACGCTGCCGCGGCGCCACACCTCCGCCACCGCGGGGATGTCGAGGTCGTACTGGTAGTACTGCGGGTCGCGCATCGGCGCCGTCTCGGCGTCGTGCTCCTGGACACGCTTGCCGGCGTTGGCCTTCTGGAGGATGTTCAGGCCCTCGGCGTAGGCGGCCATCATTCCGTACTCGATCCCGTTGTGGACCATCTTCACGAAGTGGCCGGCGCCGTTGGGCCCGCAGTGGAGGTAGCCGTGCTCGGGCGGCGTGGGGTCGCCCGCGCGCCCGGGGGTCCGCGGCGCGGCCTCGACGCCCGGGGCGATCGCGCGGAAGATCGGATCGAGGCGACGCACCGGCTCGTCCTCGCCGCCGATCATCAGGCAGAACCCGCGCTCGAGCCCGAACACGCCGCCCGAGGTTCCGATGTCCATGTAGTGCAGGCCGCGCGGCTTCAGCGCCGCCGCGCGGTCGACGTCGTCGCGGTAGTAGGAGTTCCCGCCGTCGATGATCGTGTCGCCGGATTCGAACACGGCGGCGAGGTCGTCGACCACCTGGCCCGTGATCCCCGCCGGGACCATGATCCAGGCGGCGCGCGGCGGCGCGAGCTTCGCCGCGAAGTCGGCGAGCGAATCGGTTCCGGTGGCTCCCTCGGCCATCAGCGCCGCCACGTAGTCGCGGTTCACGTCGTAGACCACGCACTCGTGGCCGTGGCGCATCAGCCGTCGCACGAGGTTCGCCCCCATGCGGCCGAGTCCGATCATCCCCAGCTGCATCAACGGCCTCCCTCGATCGAGGCGGCGAGCGCCGCGATGGCCGCGGCGCGCTCGCCCTCCAGGTGGACGCGGGTGAAGGGGAGGCCCCGCCCCCGGAGCGCCTGCCCGTCGCCGATCGCCTGCGCCCGGACGAGCGCCGCGAAGTCGTAGCCGAAGCCCGGCACCTCGACGCCGGGGCGGCCGTCGTCGACGAGCTGGACGAAGATGCCCTCCGGCGGCCCGCCCTTGTGGAGCTGCCCGGTCGAGTGCAGGAAGCGGGGGCCGTAGCCCACGGTGGTGGCCGCGCCGGTGTGCGCGCGGATCGCCACGCGCAGCGTCTCGAGCGCCGCGTCGACCTCGTCGGACTCCGGCACGTAGGCCATGATCGCGACGTACGAGCGGCCGCGCTCGGCGCGCGCGACGAGCTCGGGCAGCGGCGGGCCCGGGTCTTCCTCGGGGAACGCGCCGCTCTGCGTGTAGGCCTCGATCGTCTTCACCGTGAGGTCCTTCGCCTCCTGCACGTTCGGCTGATCGAACGGGTTGATGCCGAGGACGGCGCCGCCCACCGCGGTGGCCAGCTCGGAGAGGAAGAACAGGCGCCCGAGGTCGAGGGCGTCGGCGAACGGGACCGTGAGCACCGGGTGGCCGGCGCGCGCCAGGTCCGCCAGCGCGGCGTCGTGGGCGCGGTCGGGCGACTCCTCGTGGCGGAGGTGGAGGAACACCCGATCGTCGCCGTACTCGCCGGGGCCACCGAGCGGCTCGCCAGGCACCGGCACGATGCCCTTGCCCTCCTTGCCCGTCGACTCGGCGACGAGCTGCTCGACCCAGAGGCCGAACGAGTCGATCGGCGGATCGACGACGAACGTCAGCTTGTCCCGGCCGCGGAGCGCGAGCTCGCCGACCGCGAGGCCGAGCCACAGCGCCGGGGCCTGCTCGGTCTCGAGCGACGGCTGCGACGCCTGCACCGCGAGCTCGGCCCGCTCCAGCAGCTCGTGGACGTCGACCCCGATCAACGCGCCCGGGACGATCCCGAACGCCGAGAGCGCCGAGTAGCGGCCGCCGATCTCCGGCGAGCCGTAGAACACCTTGCGGAAGCCCTCCTCCGCCGCCTGCTTCTCGAGCGCGGTGCCGGGGTCGGTGATCGCCACGAAATGCGAGCCGTCGTCGACGAGGTTCCGGAAGTACGCGTAGAACGCCCGCGGCTCGAGCGTCCCCCCCGACTTCGAGGAGACGATGAACAGCGTGTGCTCGACCGGCACCCGCTCGGCGAGGCCCGCCACGGCGTCCGGGTGCGTCGAGTCGAGCACGTGCAGGTTCAGGTAGCCCTCGCGCGTCCCGAACGTGCGCCGCAGCACCTCGGGAGCGAGGCTGGAGCCGCCCATGCCCAGGAGGGCGCAGTCGGTGAAGCCCGCGGCGCGGACCTGCTCGACGAACGCCGTCACGTCGCCGAGGTGCTCGAGCATCTGCTCCGAGATCGAGAGCCACCCGAGGCGGTTCGCGATCTCGTCCGGCTTGTCGCCCCACAGCGTCCAGTCCTTCGCCCAGATCCGGTGGGCGACGTCCTGCTCGTTCGCCCACCGCACGCGCTCCCCGATCGCCCGGGCGTCGTCGGCGGCGAGGTCGACCGTGATGCGGCCGGGATTGCCGGCGAGGATCGCGTCGCGCTTGCGCTCGATACCGCGCAGGAGACCCTGCATCGCCTCGGCGAACTGGTCGATGCCCTCCTCGAGCAGCTGCGAGGTGACCTCGTCGAGCGCGATGCCGGCGGCCTCGATCGCCGCGATCGTCTGGCTCGCCTCCTCGCCGCGGCCGGTGAGCTCGTCCTTGGCGCCGCCGTGGTCCTGGAACGCATGGAGCGTCGCGGGGGGCATCGTGTTGACGACGTTCGGCCCGGCGAGCTCGGTGACGTACTTGGTGTCCGAGTAGTGGGGGTTCTTCGTGCCGGTCGAGGCCCACAGGAGCCGCTGCGGCATCGCGCCGCGCGCGGCGAGCGCGCGCCAGCGCTCGCTCGCGACGAGCGCCTCCCAGCGCGCGTAGGCGAGACGCGCGTTCGCCACGGCCGCCTGCCCCTGGTGCTCGCGGTGGCCGAGCTCGTCGAGCCGGTGGTCGACCGCGGTGTCGACCCGGGAGACGAAGAAGCTGGCGACGGAGGCGATGCCGTCGATCGGCGCGCCGGCGGCGACGCGATCCTCGAGGCCGGACATGTAGGCGTCGGCGACGGCCTCGTACGCGTCGACGCCGAACAGGAGCGTGACGTTGATGTTGATCCCCGCGGCGATCGCGGCCCGGATGGCGGGGACGCCCTCCGGCGTGCCGGGGATCTTGATCATCGCGTTCGGGCGCTCGACCCGCTCCCAGAGGTCGCGCGCGGCGGCGAGCGTCCCCTCCGTGTCGCGCGCGAGCTCGGGGGACACCTCGAGCGAGATGTAGCCGTCCGCGCGCCCCGACGACTCGTAGACCCCGTGCAGCACGTCCGCCGCGCCCTGGATGTCGGCGATCGACACGTCCTCGTAGATGGCCTGCGCGTCGGCGGTCGTGTGCGCGAGCTCCGTCAGCCGCTCGTCGTAGTCGGGGGAGCCGAGGATCGCCTTCTCGAAGATCGACGGGTTCGACGTCACGCCGACGACGCTGTCCTCGGCGATCAGGCGCTCGAGCTCACCCGTCTCGATCATCGAGCGGCGGATCTGGTCGAGCCAGACGCTCGTGCCGATGGCCGTCAGCCCGGCCAGCGGCGTGGACGTTGTGCTCATGGCTTCCCGGTCCTTTCCAGGGCGGCGATCTTTCCGAGGCGGCGGACGTGGCGCTCCTCGCCCGAGAACGAGGCGCCGAGGTAGGCCTTCACGAGCTCGGCCGTGAGCGCCGACCCGACGACTCGCGCGCCGAGGCAGAGGGCATTGCAGTCATCGTGAGTCACGCACTGCGCGGCCGTGTAGCAATCGTGGGCACATGCGGCACGGATACCCGCGATCTTGCACGCGGCCACGGAGACGCCCGCGCCCGAGCCGCAGACGATGATGCCCCGGGTCGCGCGGCCGTCGAGGATCGCCGCGGACACGTCGCTGGCCGTGTCCGGATAGTCGTCCTCGGTGCCGACGTCGAGGGGCTCGCAGCCGGCGGCCCGCACCGCGTCGAGCACGACGTCGTGCAACGGCACGCCAGCATGGTCGAACCCGCAGGCGATCGTCTCCGGCATCTGGGTCATCCTCGCACTCTTCGCGTCTGGTCCTCGGTCAGCTCGTTCGCGGCGAGCAGCGCGGCGCCGCGCACGCCGGCCTCGTTGCCGAAGCGGGCGAGGCGGATCTCGGTGCGCTCGCCGATGCCCGGGATCAGGAACCGCCGCGCCGTCGCCACCGCGGGATCGAGCAGCAGCGGGCCGGCCGCCTCGGCGACACCGCCGCCGAGCGCGACGACGTCGGGATCGAAGACGGTGATCGCGTTGGCGATCCCGACCCCGAGACGCTCGGCGAGCACCGTGACGACGCGGAGCGCGACCTCGTCGCCCGCGTGCGCCGCCTCCA
>JAOPZQ010000109.1 GCA_025964075.1 Solirubrobacterales bacterium
CGGCCGGGCGCCGCCGGATCCCCGCGACCGAGGACCACGTGGGGAGCCAGGTGGTGATCCTCCGTGCCTGACGGTCGGCCGCTCCGGGTCTGCGCGCTCTACCCGGACCTGATGAACATCTATGCCGACCGGGGGAACATCCTCCTGCTCGAGCAGCGCTGCGCCTGGCGCGGCATCGGCTTCGAGGCGAGCGGCGTCGGGCTCGGCGAGCGCCTGGATCCCGACGCCGCCGACCTCTTCTACATCGGCGGGGGGCAGGACCGCGACCAGCGGCTGTGCGCGCTCGACCTCGTCGAGACCAAGCGCGACGGGCTCCACGCCGCGGCCGCCCGCGGCGCGGCGATCCTCGCCGTGTGCGGCGGCTACCAGCTGCTCGGCCACTCCTACGTCCTCGGGGACGAGGAGCTGCCCGGGGCCGGGCTCGTCGACCTCCACACCGTCCGCGAGGACGGCCCGCGGCTGATCGGGAACGTGGCGATCGAGGTCGAGCTCGACCCCGGTGAGCCGCGCGTCCTCGCGGGCTTCGAGAACCACGGTGGGCGCACCCGTCTCGGCGCGGCGGAGCAGCCGCTCGGCCGCGTCCTGCGCGGCCACGGCAACAACGGCCGCGACGGCCTCGAGGGAGTGCGCCGCGACAACGTCATCGGGACCTACCTCCACGGCCCGCTGCTGCCCAAGAACGCGTGGTTCGCCGACTGGCTGATCGCGACGGCCACCGGCCGCGAAGAGCTGGCGCCGCTCGACGACGAGCTCGAGGACGCGGCCCACGCGGCGGCGCGGCTCGCGGCGGGGATCGGGACCCGGTAGCGTTGGGCCGGCCGGAGCCCATGAGACCGTCCAAGCTCCTTTCGCTCGCCGCGGGCACCCTCCTCGCGTGCGCCGCCGCCCCCGCGGCCGCGGCCGCAGCGCCCACGTTCACTCCGTGCCCGAACGACGTCGGCGTGCAGTGCACGACGGTCCCGGTCCCGCTCGACCGCTCGGGGGGCGTGCCGGGGAACGTCGTCCTCCACGTCGCGCGCGTGCCGGCGAGCCGCGGCGCCGCCCAGGGGACCCTGGTCATCCTCACGGGCGGCCCCGGGCAGTCGTCGATCCCGCTCGTGTCCGACCTCCGGGACGTCTTCCACACGGTGCTCGAGCACTACGACCTCGTCGTGTTCGACTCGCGCGGCACCGGGAGCTCCGGCGTCATCGACTGCCCGGACCTGCAGAGCAGCGCCGCGCGCGACGGGTTGGCCTGCGCCGGGAAGCTCGGCGCTGCGCGCGCCTTCTACACGACGCGCGATTCGGTCGCCGACCTCGACGCCGTCCGGACCGCGCTCGGCATCCCGAAGATCTCGCTCTACGGCGTCTCCTACGGCACGAAGGTGGCGCGGGCCTACGCGCTGACCTACCCCGGGACGGTCGAGCGCCTGATCCTCGACTCCGCCGTCCCCGCCGCGGGGCCCGACGTGTTCATCCGCTCGACCTTCGCCGCGCTCCCCCGAGTCCTCGCCCACGTGTGCGAGAGCAACGCCTGCCGCGGCGTCACGGCGAGCCCGCTGGTCGACCTGACGAAGCTCGTCGGCCGCCTCACGAGCGCCTCCCTGCACGGGGCCGTGTTCGACGGGCGCGGGCACCGCCACAGCGCGACGCTGACGCAGCCGCGCGTGCTCGAGGCGCTCCTCGCGAGCGACGTCTCCCCCGGCCTGCGCGCCACGCTGCCCGCGGCGATCCACTCCGCCGCGGGCGGCGACCCGGCGCCGTTGCTGCGCATCCTGTCCGGCGGACGCAGCGGCGGCGAGTCGCTCACGGATCTCAGCGAGGGACTGTTCGCCGCGACGACGTGCGAGGAGAGCGCGTTCCCGTGGGCCCGGACCAGCGCGCCCCCGGAGCGCCAGGCGGCGGTCAACGCCACGCTGGCGGGGCTGCCCCCGAGCACCTACGCGCCGTTCGACGCCGCCACCGCGCTCGGCGAGTCGAACATCCCGCTCTGCATCTCCTGGCCGCAGGCGCCGGCGGAGCCCGCGATCCCCCTCGGCCCGATCTCGGGGATCCCGACGCTGATCTTCTCGGGCCAGGAGGACCTCCGGACGCCGCTCGAGGACGCGCAGGGCGTCCAGGCCGGCATCGCCTCCTCACAGCTCGTGCAGGTCGCGGACACGGGCCACTCGGTGCTCGGGACGGCGCTCGACACCTGCCCCGCGACGCAGCTCGAGGCGTTCTTCCGCGGCGCGCCGACGACGTCGTGCCTCTCGCACTCCGGCGCGATCGGCGTCGCGCCGCTCGCCCCGCACTCGCTCGCCTCCGCAGGCACGGCGCGGGGCGTGCACGGCGCCCGCGGTCACGTCGTCGCCGCCGTCGGCGAGACGCTCGACGACGCCTCTGACGCGTTCGTCGCGGCGGTGCTGAGCAACCGCGTGATCCGCTTCGGCGGCCTGCGCGGCGGCTGGGGCCGGGCGGATGGCAGCAGCCTCGCGTTGCACGACTTCGCCTTCGTCCCGGGCGTCAAGGTCAGCGGCAAGCTGCGCCTGGCCTCCCGCGGCCTTACCGGGAATCTGCGCGTGACGGCGCCGAACGGTCTCGGCGGCACGCTGCACCCGCTCCCGCGCGGCGTCCTCGCCGGCACGCTGGGCGGCCGCGGCGTGCGCGACC
>JAOPZQ010000122.1 GCA_025964075.1 Solirubrobacterales bacterium
GCGGGCGCCCGCTCCTGCTTGGGCCGGCGGTACTCCGCGGCCGGGCGAGCGCGTCGTCGACGTCGCGGCGCGCGCGGCGCCCGGCCAGATCAGGCCGGGCGTGCGCGTCGACGTCCTCGTGACCCGCTCCGACCGGGACGGCGTCGCGGGCCGGACCGTGCTGGCGCTGCGCGACGTCCTCGTGACCCGGGCGGGGAAGGCCTCCGCGGACCAGGGCGGCGACGGCGCCGCCTCCGGTCCGCGGGTCGAGGCCTCACTCCTCGTGACCCTGCGGCAGGCCCTCACTCTCGCGACGCTCCAGAGCTTCGCGAAGGAGATCAGGCTGCTGCCGCGTCCGTCTGCGTAGCGCTAGCAGCAGTGCCAGGGATCCACGTGCGTGTCGTCGATATGCCAGTCGGCCGGGCCGACCGCGGTGAACTTGAACGCGATCGGGGTGTGGTCGCCGGGCAGCAGGGGCAGGAGGCTCGCGAGCACCGGCATCGGCACCGTGGGCCCCCATGACGTCCCGGCCCCGGTGGCGAGCACCGGCACGGTCACGACGTTGCCCGCGTTGTCGGTGACCAGCGCGTCGACCTTCAGCAGCGACGCTCCCCCGAGCAGGCCCGTGGCGCTCCGGCGCGCGAAGAACCGCAGCGTCGGGCTGTCGAGGCCGACGCAGGCGGTCGGGCTCGTCGCCGACGCTCCGGGCGGGATCTCGAGCGAGTGACTGTCGGCGGCGCCAGAGACCTGCCACGGCTCGTTGCCCGAGGCGACGGCGGCGCCGCCGGAGAGCGTCCAGCCGCTACCGCCGTTCTCGAAGCCCCCGATGGAGAAGTACTGCGCGCTGTCGAGCCACGGGGTGAAGGGCTGCGAGAGCTGGACGTCGTCGCACGACGGCGCCGAGGAGACGAGGATCCCTGCGTGCGCCCGGGGCGCGAAGAGCAGGACGAGGGCCGCGGCGGCGCCGATGACTGCGCCGCGCCGAGCGGCGGCTGATGGATTCACGGGTGGTCCTCCCACGAGTCGGACGGATGGGCTGGGCCGCCCGTTCCCCCCGGGCGCAGGGTCAATGTCGGCCGATTTTGTGGAGCTTTGGATAGAACATCTGTCCAACTGTCTGCTCAGGGGGGTTCAGGAGGGCAGTCGGGGGGCCGAGACAGACGTGGGCGGCGGCGTCCCCGTTGGTGCCGCCCGCTTCGCGTCCACAACTTCACACCGGGAGGACCGGGAATCCGCGCCCGTCGCTCAGCAAGCCGCGACCACGCGAGCCGGGGGTCGGCCGCGCGATCGCCCCTGCCCGAGGAGCTCCGCCAGCCGAAGGCCCAGGCGCTGAGCACGCGCGCACGTGCAGCCTGCGCCGCGAGCAGCGTGCTGCTCGTCGGGGTCGCCGGCACGTTCGTCGTCGTGTTGCCGGCGACGCGCTCGTTCGATCCCGCGGTTGCGACCCTCCTCGTGGTCGCGTACGCGCTGTGCACGCAGGTGCGCTTCCACGCGGGCGCGGGCGAGACGATGCCGGTGCAGATCGTCTTCGTGACGATGCTCTTCGTCCTCCCGACTCCGGCCGTCCCGCTGGCCGTGGTGGCGGCGGAGCTCGCGGGGACCGGCTCGGCCGTCCTGCGCCGGCACGCCCATCCCGACCGGCTGCTCGCCTCGGCGGCCAACTCGTGGTTCTCCATCGGCCCCGTCGCCGTGCTCGTGGTCGCGGGCGCCCAGGCGCCGGACACCGCACGCTGGCCGGTGCTGATCGGGGCGCTCGCCGCCCAGTTCGCGTGCGACCTGGCGTGCTCCTCGCTGATGACCCGGCTCGCCCACGGCGTCTCGCCGCGGGTCCAGCTCCGTGTGCTCGGCTGGGTGTGGCTGGTCGACGCCCTCCTCGCACCGCTCGGCCTCGTGGCGGCGCTGGCGACCGTCCACCACCCCTACGCGTTCCTGCTCGGGCTGCCGCTGCCCGCGCTGCTCGCCGTGTTCGCGCGCGAGCGCAACGAGCGCATCCAGCACGCGGTCGAGCTCTCGACCACGTACCGCGGGACGGCGCTCCTGCTCAGCGACCTCCTCGAGCGCGCCGACGCCTACACCGGCGGAGACCACACGCACGGCGTCGTCGAGCTCTCGCTGCTCGTCGCCGACGAGCTCGGGCTCCCGCCGCGCGCGCGTCGGCGCGTCGAGCTCGCCGCGCTGCTCCACGACGTGGGCAAGATCGCGATCCCGTCGGGGATCATCACCAAGCCGGGCCCCCTCTCGGACGAGGAGTGGGCGATCATGCGCACGCACACGATCGAGGGCCAGCGAATGCTCGATCGCGTCGGCGGGGCGCTGGCGGAGGTCGGGCAGATCGTGCGCGCGTCGCACGAGCGCTTCGACGGCCGCGGCTATCCGGACGGGCTCGCCGGCAAGGAGATCCCGCGCGAGGCGGCGGTCATCGCCCCGTGCGACGCCTACGACGCGATGACGACCGACCGCCCGTATCGCTCCGCTCGCGCCCCGGGCGCCGCCCTGGAGGAGATCCGCGCCGAGACCGGCGGGCAGTTCGATCCCCGCGTCGTCGCGGCGCTCGAGCGCGTGCTCGCGCCGCTGCTCACGCGCGAGCCGGCCCGGCCGCCGACGCTCGTTCCGGCGCTCTCGCGGGTCGGCGCCGCTCGCTGACCTCGCCCCCGCGGCGCTCCCGCGGCGGCGAGGGGGGCGAATCCCGGCGCCCGGTCCTCTAGGACCTTCGTGCGCCCCGATGCCCTGTCCGAGCTCGCCGACGTCCTCCGCGAGCGCCTCGTGCGCGAGGCCCGCGAGGACGCCACCGGCGACGTGGAGGGTCGCATCGGCGCCCTGGTCGACCGTGAGGCCGGCCTGCTCGGGGAGCGGGAGCGGACCGAGCTCCGCCGCCTGGTCGCCGAGCGGGCGGTCGGGCTCGGCCCGTTGGAGCCGCTCTTGCGCGACCCCGCCGTCGACGAGGTCATGGTCAACGGCCCGGAGGCCGTGTGGGTCGAGCGGCTCGGCCGGCTCGAGCGCGCGGACGTGTCGTTCGCCTCCGAGGCAGAGCTGCGGCACGCGATCGAGCGGATCGTCGCGCCGCTCGGCCGGCGGGTCGACGAGGCGTCGCCGCTCGTCGACGCGCGGCTGCCGGACGGTTCGCGGGTCAACGTCGTCGTGCCGCCGCTGGCTCTGGACGGTCCGGTGCTGACGATCCGGCGGTTCCGTCAGCGCGGGATGACGCCCGAGGACCTCGTCGAGGCGGGAACGCTGACGCCGGCGCTGCGCGACTTCCTCGAGCGCTGCGTCGTCGCGCGGCTGAACGTGCTGATCTCCGGCGGCACCGGATCGGGGAAGACGACGACGCTGAACGCGCTGTCGCGGTTCATCCCCGCGGGCGAGCGGATCGTGACGATCGAGGACGCCGCCGAGCTGCGCCTGCAGCAGCCCCACGTCGTCCGGCTCGAGGCGCGGCCCGCCAACCTCGAGGGCCGCGGCGAGGTCACGATCCGCCGGCTCGTGCTGGGCGCGTTGCGGATGCGGCCCGATCGCATCGTCGTCGGCGAGGTCCGCGGCGGGGAGGCGCTCGACATGCTGCTGGCGATGAGCAGCGGGCACGAGGGGTCGCTCTCGACGATCCACGCCGGCGCGCCCGAGGAGGCGGTCCGGCGCGTGGAGACGCTGGCGCTCATGGCCGACGTGGAGCTCCCGCACGCGGCGGTGCGCGAGCGGGTGGCCGAGGCGCTCGACCTCGTCGTCCACCAGGAGCGCTCGCGCGACGGCGTGCGGCGCGTCCTGGCGGTCAGCGAGGTCGTGCGGGTCGCCGGCGGGCCGGCGACCCGCGACGTCTACGCGCTGCGCGACGGCCGGCCGGTGTGGCGGGCGCCGCTGTCGCCGTGGTTGGCGCAGAGGCTCGGGGAATGAGGCGGGGTCCGGCATGACCGCCGGCCCCGCTTTCGCCGGGGCGGCCGCCGTGCTCGGCGTCCTCGCGGCGTGGAACGCGCTTGCCGCGCTCGAGCCTGGCCGCATCCCCGCGCCGCAGGCG
>JAOPZQ010000127.1 GCA_025964075.1 Solirubrobacterales bacterium
CGGTGATGTAGGAGGCCTCGTCGGTGGCCAGGACCAGCGCCGCGTTGCCGATGTCCTCCACCGTCCCGAGCTTGCGCTGCGGGATCGAGGACTCCATCTTCTCCCGGTATTCCGGGCCCAGCTCGGCGAGGCCCTCGGTCTCGATGTTCCCGGGCATCACCGCGTTGATCGTGATGCCCTTCGGCGCGAGCTCGATCGCCGCCGTACGCAGGAACCCGAGCTGGGCGGCCTTCGTGGCGCCGTAGTGGGACCACCCAGGGTAACCGGTGATCGGCCCGGTGATCGAGGAGGTCACGACGACGCGCCCGTGGCCGCTGCGCGCCAGCGCCGGCATGCAGGCCTTGACCGACAGGATCGTGCCCTTGACGTTGGTGGCGAAGATCTCGTCGATGTCCGCCTCCGTCATGTCCTCGAGCTTGGTGTCCGGGAACACGCCGGCGTTGGCGCACAGCACGTCGATGCCGCCGAAGCGCTCGACCGCCTCGGCCGCCATGCGCTCGCAGTCCTCGGCGCGCCGCACGTCGGCGGCCACGAAGGCGCCGCCGAGCTCGCCCGCCGTCGCCTCTCCGCGCTCGCGGTCGCGGCCGACGACGACCACCTTGGCGCCCGCGCGCGCGAAGACCCCGGCGATTCCCTTGCCGATGCCCTTCGTGCCGCCGGTGACGAGGACGGTGCGGCCAGTGAGAGGGGTGAACATGTGTGCGCCCTTCAGTGAGTTGACAGGTACTCCTCGGCCAGCGCGCAGGTCCCGGCGGTGAACCCGGCGCCGAGCTCTGCGGCCTCCGTCGCAAACGTGTGATGGGAGCCGATCCAGGCGACGAGCAGCAGGCGGCGCAGCATCACGAGCGTGTCGAGCTCGGCCTCGTCCGCCGCGTCGAGCGGCGCGACCGACCGGTAGCCCGCGAGCCACGCGTCGCGCAGCTCGGGCACGCGTGGATGGTCCTCCATGAACGAGACGGTCGTGGCGAAGTCGTACATGAACCAGCCGAAGCCGCAGTCGTCGAAGTCGATCACGCGCACGTGCTCGCCGTCGACGAGGAGGTTGGCGAGCCGGATGTCGGCGTGGACGAGGCCGAAGCGATCCCGCGGGCGTCCGTAGGCCTCCAGGCGGCGGGCGATCGTTGCGTCGAGTCGCTCGAGCACGGCGAGCTCCTCGCGCCCGATGCCCAGGCCGGCCTGCCATGCGCCCCTGTGCCCGCGCGGGCCCAGCGTGCGCTCGTAGTCCCAGGCCGGCCGGTCGAAGCCGGGCGGCCGCGGCCACGCGCGGGCGTGCGCGTGCATGCGCGCCGAGATCGCGCCGAGGGTGCGGAAGCCCGCGACCGCGTCGGCGCCCTCGGGGTCGGGCGCGACGCCGGGCAGCCACTCGAAGAGGACGACGTTGCGGGCGGCGCGATCGTCGACGCGGACCTCGACGACGCGCGCGCCGTCGGCCCCGGGGACGGCCACGCAGGTGTCGACGGCTCCGTCGGCGCGCAGCGCGTCGATCCACTCGAGCTCGGAGTCGATCTGACGCGACGTCCGGTAGCCCGGGCGGTGCACGCGCAGCGCGTAGCCGCTGCCGGACTCGGGGTCCTCGACGCGATAGGTGTGGTTCTCGGAGACGTTGCAGAGCGTGGCCGTGGCGGCGGGCGACAGGCCGAACCGCGGGAGCGCCGCCGCTGCGGCGAGATCCTCGATCCGCTCCTCGACGCTCATGGCGTTCTTCCTCGCTCTGGCTGGTGATCGCGGCCCGTCACGGATTCGAGCACGCGGGTGATCTCCTCGCGTGCCCGGACGATATCCGGCGTCGTGCCGGCAAGATAGACCCGGCCGGCCGCGCCGATCATCGAGACGGTCACCAGCGTCAGGTCGGGCGCCACCCGCTCGGCCGCGTTGGCGGCGACCGCCGCGAACAGCGCCGGCGTCACCTCGACGACGAGCAGCGTCTGGCCCGGGAGCAGCATCGACGCCTCGCGGTTGCGGTTCACGATCACGGCATGCTGGTCCGTTACGTCCTCGATCATGTCGACGTAGAGCACGTGCGGGCGCAGCGTGTCCTCGGCTCGTGCGCCGATCCCCGAGAGGATCGCCTCGCCCGCCCGCTCTGTCTGCTCCGCATCGGGCGAATGGACCTCCAGGACGCCGAACTGGCGCTCGACGAAGTGGATGCCCGGCTCGACGTCGGGGACGGACTTCAGCGCGAGGTCGATGACGCGCTCGATCGCCAGGCCGGGGGCGACCTCGACGATCAGCGCATGATCGCCCTCCATCGGCGGATAGCCGCGCGCCCGCAGCGGCGAACCGAGGTAGGCCGCGAACTGCCGTCCCAGGTCGGGAATCGGCAGGTAGACGCGCAGCTCGACGGCGCCGGCCACGTCGCGCGTCAGGTGGCGCTGGCGGTGAAGTGCTTGCCGAGCTCGCTGTGGGGCCGCGGGATCACGTGGACGGACACCAGCTCGCCCACGCTCGACGCGGCCTCGGCGCCCGCCTCGCTGGCGGCCTTTACCGCTCCGACGTCGCCGCCCACGACCACCGCGACGAGGCCGTCCCCGACCTCCTCGCGCGAGAGGATGGTCACGTTGGCCGCCTTCACCATCGCGTCGGCCGCCGCCAGCGCGGCCACGTAGCCCTTGGTCTCGATCATGCCGAGCGCCTCGCTCATCGCTGCTCCTTCTCCTCGTTGGCCGGCTCGTCCAGCGAGCCGATGATCAGCGCGTCCAGCGGCGGGTGGTCGGGGCCGAAATAGCCCGACGCCACCGAGCCGGTGGCGACGAGCACACGCTCGCCGGCGCCGCTGCCGAGCACGTCGAACGCGATCAGCGTCGCGCCGTCGTCGGTGCGCACCTCCAGCAGAGCGCCGCTCGGCAGTGCCTCGAGCCGCCGCGTCGCCCATACCGATCCCATCACCGTCGCCCTCAGCATCTCTGCTCCCGTTCGATCTCGATCCCGAGCGCGCGCGCCTTCTCGCGCGCCAGAGGCGTCGGCACCGCGCCCGGCGCGAGCACGAGGCGAGCGCCGGCCTTCGCCGCCTTCTCGACCGTGCGCTCGGTCACGGCGCCTCGGTCGATCCGCACGATCCCCGCCGC
>JAOPZQ010000160.1 GCA_025964075.1 Solirubrobacterales bacterium
GCGACCGCTCACCCGCCGTTCGCCGCGCCCGACACGCCGCCCCGGACGCGGCTCACCCGCCGCTCGCCCCCGGCCTCGCGCTCCCGGCGGGACTCGCTTGGAGTGCCCGAACTCGTCCGGGCCGGCGAGCCGCGCGTGCGTATACTCGATCGCCGAGCGGCGCCGCCCCGTATGGCTGCGTCGATAGTCCGGTCGCGTCTTGCGGCGCGCCCCGGCTCACGAAGGAACCGAGGACGATGAAACGGACGTACCAGCCCAAGAAGCGCAAGCGAGCCCGCACGCACGGGTTTCGCGCCCGCATGCAGACGCGGGCGGGCCGGCTGACGCTGAAGCGCCGGCGCTCGAAGGGGCGCAAGCGCCTCACGGTGTAGTGGGCGGCGTGCCGGTCCCCGGCCGGCGCTCCAAGCGAGGTCGTCTGTCGCGGAGCGCCGAGTTCGATCGCGTCTACCGCCAGGGTCGCTCCCACGGGAGCCGCGCCCTGGTGCTCTACGCGTTCCCGCGCGCGGACGCGGAAGAGGCGCGGTTCGGACTCTCCGTCTCGCGAAAGGTGGGCGGTGCGGTCGACCGGAACCGCGTGAAGCGCCTGCTGCGCGAGGCGTACCGGCAGGACGCGGATCGGGTCGCCCCTGGCTACGACATCGTGCTTCTCGCTCGGCCCGAGGCCCGGGCGCTGGCGGAGCGCGACGGCCTCGCCGGCATGCGCGCCGCCCTGAGCGAGCTGCTGGAGCGCGCTGGGGTTCTGACCGGGAGCGCGGGATGAAGGTGGTGCGCGCAGTCGCCCTCGCGCCCATCCGGCTCTACCGCAGAGTGATCTCTCCGGCGCTTCCACGGCGCTGCAAGTACGAGCCCACGTGCTCCAGTTACGCCGAGCAGGCGATTCACGAGTTCGGCATACTCCGTGGGCTCGTGCTCGCGGGCTGGCGCCTACTGCGCTGCAATCCGTGGAGTCACGGGGGCTACGACCCGCCGCACGCCCAGAGGTTGTTCGCACCCGGCCGCACCGCGCCGCCGAGCCCCTGACGCCATGCTCGTCCTCGCCAACATCTTCCAGCCGCTGATCGACTTCTTCGAGGCGATCCTCAAGTTCTTCCACAACACCGTGGGAGTCGGCTGGGGGATGTCGATCATCCTGATGACCGTCGTCATCCGCGCCGCGCTGGTGCCCCTGACGCTCAAGCAGATGCACTCGATGCAGCGCATGCAGCAGCTGCAGCCTCAGATCAAAGCGCTGCAGGCGAAGTACAAGGACGACAAGCAGCGCATGCAGCAGGAGATGATGAAGTTCTACAAGGAGAACCAGGTCAACCCGTTCTCCTCCTGTCTCCCGATGGTCCTGCAGCTGCCGGTGTTCATCTCGCTGTTCTTCATGTTGCGCCACGACCTCCGGAAGAACATCTGCCCTGACGTCCAGACGCTCGCCCACACGGTGCATCACGTCCCGCTGAGCAAGACGGTTCCATGCTCGGCGTATGGCGCGAACGACCCACACGCCCACTTCCTCTTCATCCATGACCTGACCGACAAGGCGACGGGCACCACGCTGATCGTCCTGATCGTGCTCTACATCGCGTCGCAGCTGGGTTCCAGCCTGATGATGACGACGACGATGGACAAGATGCAGCGGAACCTGATGCTGTTCCTGCCGCTGATCTTCGTCACGTTCGTGATCAGGTTCCCGGCGGGGCTCATCGTCTACTGGATCACGACCAACCTCTGGACCGTCCTTCAGCAGTACTTCGTCAAGAAGCGCGTCGGTCCGCTCGTGCCCGCGACCGCGATGGCTGCCGCAGGCGGAGGCGGGGGGGGCGGCTCCGGCGGTGGACCCGGCTCAGGGCGATGGGGCGGCAGAGGAGGCCGACGCGGTGGGGACGAGGGCGGAGACCTGGCGCCTACACCCGCGGCCAAGGCTCCCAGCGCGAAGGGAAAGACGACTTCGAACGGCGCCAGCGCCGAGGACCGTCGATCCGCAAAGCCGCCACCGCCACCCCGCAAGAAGAAGAAGCGCTCCGGCCGCCGCCGCTAGGTCATGACCGCGGACGAGTCCCTGCCTTCGAGTCCTGTCGACCGAGTCCGGCTCACGCTCGAGAAGATCGTCGCCGCCATCGGTGTCGAGGCTGCCGTTCATGTCGAGGAAGACGCCGACAGCATTCGTGCGAACCTCGAGGGCGAGGAGCTTGGCCTGGCGATCGGCCGACACGGCCAGACCATCGACGCTATCCAGCACCTCGCCTACCGGGTGGCGTTCCGGGACGAGGACGAGCGCAAGCGCGTCGAGGTCGATGCTGCCGGCTACCGAGATCGCCGCGCGGCCGTGCTGGAAGAGGAAGCCGACCGCGCGGCCGACGAGGCGATCCGCTCCGGTCGCCCCGTCGAGCTGGACGCAATGAACGCCGTCGAGCGGCGGGTGGTTCACGAGTACCTCCGCGAGCGCGGGGACGTCGAGACGTACAGCGAAGGCCGCGAGCCCGATCGCCGGCTTGTCGTCTCGCCGCTCGCGACGTAGCGGCAGGCAGCGCGGATCGCGCCTCCGCTGCGACACGCGCGTGGTGTTTCGCCCGTTCTCGGCCACCGCCGAGGGCGATACTGTTTCACCGGGCTATAGAACGTGAAACATCCGCCCGAAAACCCCATCGAGACACGGACTGTTCCCACGGCGCCAGTTGATTCGGGCGCCGTGGCCCTCAGCCCCTTCGATCACGGCGTCCTCGTCGGGATCCTCATCGGCGAAGGGTCGTTCGGCGGCGACGGCAAGCAACCGCAGATCACCCTGAAGATGCACATCCGTCACGAGTCGCTGTTCCGCTGGCTTCAAGAGCGCTTCCCGCGCACGAAGGTCTACGGCCCGTATCACCACGGAGACCGGTCCTTCTACCAATGGATGGCCCGCGGTCGCGCCTTGGTGATCGACGTACTGCCGTGGCTCGAGGCCGAGCTCGCCGCTCTCGACGGTCACGCGGCACAGCGGTTCGACGCGATGCTCTCGCGCTACGCGGAGTACATCGCGCGCGTACGCGCCCAGGCGCAGGTGTGACCCCAGTCGCCGAGCGCCTCGCCGGCCTCGCCGCGGAGTGGAATCTGCCGCCGTCAGCACAACATCAGCTCGGCGCGGTCCTCGACCTGATCGCCGGCGACACGGAAGCGCCGACGACGGTCGTCGATCCCGCTGCCGGCGTGGAAGCCCACATAGCGGACTCGTTGACAGGACTCCTGGTTCTCGAGCTCGTGACGGCGTCTCGCATCGCCGACCTGGGGGCCGGCGCCGGGTTCCCCGGCATTCCGCTCGCTGTCGCGCGGCCTGACGCCCACGTCGATCTCGTGGAGAGCAACGCGCGCAAGTGCGCGTTTCTCGAGCGAGCCGCCACCGCCGCGGGGGCCGACAACGTCAGCGTCGTTCAAGCGCGGGCCGAGGATTGGCAGCCGGGCGGGGCTCTATGCGACGTGGTCACCGCGCGCGCCTTAGCCCCGCTCGTGGTCCTGGTCGAGTACGCCGCCCCGCTCCTGCGGGACGGTGGCGTTCTGGTCGCCTGGAAGGGCCGTCGCGCCGAAGCCGAGGAGACGGCCGGCGCCAGCGCCGCCGCGATCGTCGGCCTCGCGCCGGAGCCGCCGATCCGGGTTCCTCCGACGCCGGGTGCCGATCACCGCCATCTCCACGTGTTCCGGAAGGTCGGCCCGACCCCGAGCACGTTCCCTCGTCGCGCCGGCATAGCCCGCAAGCGGCCCCTCGCGTAGGGCCGCCTGCCGGGCGTTGCACGTGGAGGGTCGTGCGGGCCACCGCGAGCCGACGGGGGGCCCACGCCACCGCGCTTCGCACCAGATCACCCTCGATTTGTGGCCAAACTGCGAATCTGCAGCACCAATCCACGCGTGCCGGGGAGCTCCGACCGATTTCGCCGCTAGCGTCTCTCGCGTGACCACGATCTACGCCATCGCGAACCAGAAGGGCGGGGTGGGTAAGACCACGACCGCGGTGAACCTGGCTGCGTGCGTGGCGGAGGCCGGGTACCGCACGCTCCTCATCGACATCGACCCACAGGCGAACGCCTCGGTTGGGCTCGGCCTCCCGAAGGATGGCGAGCCTTCGATCTACGAGGTGCTCGCCGGCACCGCGAGCCTCGCCGATGCGGTGCTACCGACCAACGTCGACCAGCTGTCGGTCGTGCCGTCGAACGGCTCGCTCGCTGGGGCCAACATCGAGTTGCCGCGACTCGAAGGATCCGAGACGCGGCTCCGCGAAGCCTTGACCGGCGCCGTGGGCGACTACGACTTCGTCCTGCTCGACTGTCCGCCGTCCCTGGGGCCGCTGACCGTCAACGCGCTCGTCGCCGCCGATCGGGTCATCGTTCCGGTGCAGACCGAGTACTTCGCCCTCGAGGGACTGGCGGGCCTGCTGGACACGCTCGACATCATCCGCCGAGACTTGAACCCGCGGCTGACGGTCGCCGGCATGCTGCTGACCATGCACGACGGCCGGACCCGGCTGGCCCAGGACGTCGAGCGCGAGGTGCGGCGGCATTTCCCCGAGCTCGTATTCGACACCGTGATCCCGCGCAACGTGCGCGTGAGCGAGGCGCCGTCGTTCGGCCGCCCGGTTATCCACCACGACCCGCACTGCGCGGGCTCGGACGCGTACTTCGAGCTGGCCAAGGAGGTGGCTGCACGTGGCTGAGCGAACCCGCGGCATGGGCCGAGGCCTCGCGGCGATCCTGACCGTCGCCCCACGCGAGGACGGGGACGAGCTGCGCGCCGTCCCGGTCGATCGCGTCGTGCCGAACCCGAGCCAGCCGCGCCAGCGCTTCGACGAGGAGGCGCTGACCGCGCTCGCCGGCTCGCTGAAGGCTCGCGGCATGCTCCAGCCCGTCCTCGTGCGCCCGCTTCCGTCGGGCGAGTACGAGCTCATCGCCGGAGAGCGCCGGTGGCGCGCCGCGCGCCTGGCGGAGCTGGAGGAGATCCCGGCGCTCGTGCGGACCCGCGGCGACGCGGAATCGCTCGAGCTCGCCCTGATCGAGAACATGGCTCGCGAGGACCTCAACCCCGTCGAAGAGGCGCGCGCGTGCGCCGCCCTCGTCGAGGAGCTCGGCCTCACTCGCGAGGACGTCGGCTGCCGGGTGGGGCGCAGCCGCGTGGCGGTGTCGAACCTGCTCCGCCTGCTCGACCTGCCCGACGAGGCCCTGGAGCTCATCGAGCTCGGCGCGCTGACGGAGGGGCACGGCCGCGCGCTCCTCCTCGCGCCCGACCACGCCGAGCGGCGCCGACTTGCCCGGACCGCGGCGATGCACGGCTGGTCGGTGCGGGAGATCGAGCGCCGTGCCCGTCAGTCGACGCGGCAACCCGCCGCGCCGCGCCGCACGGCCGCCCCCCATCCGGACCTGGAGGCTTCGCTCACGCGGGTCGCGGACGCGCTGGGAAGCAGTCTCGGCGCCGACGTGCGGGTCACGGCTCGCGGAGACGGATGCCGCGTGCAGCTGGAGTTCGCGTCCGTCGAGGAGGCGCTCGCGCTGGCCGAGCGGCTCGGCGCGACGGTGTCCATCTGAGGCCGCTCGAGGTCATGGCGGAGGCGCTTTCGAAGCGCTCCACGAGGTCGCTATCATCGCGATCCCGTTGTGCGCGGGCGATTAGCTCAGTCGGTTAGAGCGCTTCTCTGATAAGGAAGAGGTCCCAGGTTCGAGTCCTGGATCGCCCACCTCGTACAGGCCCCGCCACGGCGGGGCTTAGTGGTGTCGAGGCCCCTTCCGACCTCGTGCCATGGGGCGATCACCGGGCCGAGCGAGGTGCTCCGGGGCGTTCGCCCCGCTGCCTATACTGGCCTTTCACCCTTCTCGAGGAGCCTCGACGCGTGCAGGAGATGGTCATTTACGGCGTGAGCTTCGACATGGTCGGCAAGCAGCCGATCGTGCTCCTCAAGACCGTCGATTCGAACAAGTTCCTGCCGATCTGGATCGGTCATCCGGAGGCGGCGGCGATCCTCATGAAGCTCCAGGGCGCCACTACGCCGCGCCCGATGACGCACGACCTGCTGTCCGAGGTCCTGACCGAGCTCGAGGTGACCTGCAGCCGCGTCGCGGTGACCGAGTTGCGCGAGAACACCTTCTACGCCTCGATCACGCTGACCATCAACGGGCGGGATCTCGAGATCGACTCGCGGCCGAGCGACGCCTTGGCTCTCGCCGTGCGCGCCGGTGCGCCGATCTTCGCGGCCGAAGACGTGATCGCCGAGTCGGCGATCGAGTTCGAGCACGAGGTGGAGGACACCGAGGAGGTCGTCGAGAAGTTCAAGGACTTTCTCGACCAGGTGTCCCCGGAGGATTTCGCCGGCGAGAGTTGAGTCGCCCGGCCTCCCCGTAGCGAGGCGCGTGGCGGCGTAGCGAGGCGTAGCGGGGGCGTGGCGGCGCCGCGCGGCGTGGCGGCGCCGCGGGGCGTAGC
>JAOPZQ010000367.1 GCA_025964075.1 Solirubrobacterales bacterium
GAGGCGCTCAAGCGCCGCTGCCTCTACCTGTGGCTCGACTATCCCGAGCTCGAGCACGAGCTCGAGATCGTCCGCATGCACACGCCCGAGCTCGGCGAGCACATCGCGCGCAAGCTCGTCGAGGTGATCCACCAGATCCGCGAGCTCGACCTGAAGAAGCCGCCGTCGATCGCCGAGTCGATCGACTGGGCGCGCTCCCTGATCCTTCTCGGAGCCGACGACATCGACGCGGACATGTTCCGCCAGACGATGTCGATCATCGTCAAGCACCGCACGGACCTCGACATCGTCGCCGAGCGGGTGGGCGTGAAGCTCGGCGAGCCGGTCCTCGGCGATGGCGTCAAGCGCTCGGCCTGACCCGCGCCGCCGCGGCCTCTACGGCGGGCTGCCGGACGCCGGCCCGAAGGGATTCGACGCCCGCCTGCTGGCGTTCGGCGACGAGCTGCGCTCCGAGGGCGTCTCGGTCGGCACGGCCGAGCTCCTCGACGCGTTCTCGGTCCTGCGCGAGGTGGCGTGGACCGAGCAGGCCGACGTCCGCGAGGCCCTGGCCGCGACCCTCGCGAAGTCCCAGGAGGACCGCCGCGTCTTCGAGCTGGTCTTCGACCGCTTCTTCTTCCGCGCCGCGGAGGCGGAGGCGGTCCGGCGCGACGTCCTCGAGGGCGACGGCGCCGCCGGGGGCGACCAGGCGCAGGACATCAACCTCGACACGCTGCGCCAGCAGATCGCCGCGGCGCTCCGCGACGGCTCCGACGCGGCGATGCGCGACCTCGCCCGCCTGGCGATCGCCGCGTTCGGCAACCGCGGCGAGGGCTCGGGCGTGATCGGCGTCGACGTGCAGCGTATCCGGCGCTCGCTCGGCCTGCGCGCCGAGCCGCAGCCCGAGCTTCCGGCGGACGACCCGCGGCGCGACGGCCTCCCGCGCGAGGCCCTGCGCGCGTTCGAGCAGCATCTGCGCCGCGAGCTCGAGCGGGCGATGATCGAGCGCACGAAGGCGCTGCCGCCGGCCAAGCCGCTCGGCGACCTCGACCGGGCGCTGCCGTCCGGCCCGCTCCAGGACCTCGCCGCCGTGCACCGGGTCGTCGCGCAGCTCAAGCGCCGGCTCGCGACCCAGGGCCACGAGCTGCGGGGCCGCAAGCGCCACGCCCACGTCGACGTGCGCCGGACGATGCGCGCCTCGCTCGAGACCGGCGGCGTGCCCGTCGTCCTCAAGTACCGCCCGCGCCGGCCGCGGCGCCCCGAGATCTTCGTGCTCTGCGACGTCTCGACGAGCGTCACCAGCGCGAGCGTGTTCTTCCTCTCGGTCCTGCACGCGCTCCACGACAGCTTCCGCAAGATGCGCTCGTTCGTGTTCATCGAGCGGATCTCGGAGGTCACGGAGATCTTCGCCCGGGAGCGGAACTTCAAGGCCGTGAGCGAGGCGATCGGCCGCGACGCCGGCGTCGCCGACGTCTCCGGCTACACCGACTACGGCCGGGTGTGGACGGAGTTCCTCGCCTCGGTCGAGGACGAGCTCCATCCGCGCGCGACGGTTATCGTCCTCGGCGACGCGCGAACCAACGGCCGTCCGCCTCGCGAGGACGCGTTCGCGCTGATCTCGGCCAAGGCCGGCCGGACGTTCTGGCTGAACCCCGAGCCCCGCCTCTACTGGAACTACGGAGACTCCGTCATCGCCGCCTACGAGCGCCACTGCGTCGCGTTCGAGTGCTGGACGACGCGCCAGCTCGAGGACTTCGTCAAGGCGCTGACGACGCCGCAGGCCGCATAGCCGCGTCGGGAACCAGCGCGCGGTTCAGCCGCTCGAGCACCGGCAGCAGCACCTCGGACTCGTAGCGCTCGTGCGGGTTGGCGAGCTGGAGCAGGGCGAGACCGGTGAGCGTGGCCAGCGCGATCTCGGCGTCGAGCTCCGGATGAGGCGAGCCCGTGGCGACGCTGCCGGCCTGGGCGAGGCCGCGGTAGGCCTCGAGCCAGCGGGCGACGCTGTCGCGCACCGCCGGGCGGCGCGCCGCCTCGAGCAGGAGCTCGAAGCTCGCGAGCCGGACGTCGGGCTCGCGGGCGAGCTCGCCGGCGAGCGTCGCGGCCGTGGCCTCGATCCACGTCGCGGGATCGGCCTCGCTCGCCGCGAGGTCGCGCACCAGGGACTCGAGCCGCGCGACCTCGTCGCGCGCGGCGAGGTCGAACGCCTGCTCGAGGAGCTCGTCCTTCGAGGCGAAGTAGTAGGTGGTCGACGCGAGCGGGACGCCCGCCTCCTCGGCCACCGCCCGATGGGTGACCGCGCCGGTCCCGTGCCGCCCGATGATCCCCAGCGTTGCGCGGAGGATCGCCTCCCGTCGACGCTCGCCGCGGCTCTGCCCGTCGCTCATTTTCTCATCATCCTTCACCGAGCCCCACCGTGCGACCAGTATTCGGTCAAGTGGGCCCGTTCGAGCCGGAGGGGCTTGCGACCCGATGGCGCCAGTGCTCGGGGATGTCGGGATGCTCCGCGAACGCCATCTCGTCGTCCGAGCCACCGGCGGCGACCGCGTCCCATGCGGCTTCGAGCGCCGCTTCGAAGGACTTCGCCCGCAGCTCGATCTCGAACACCCCGGTCTGGTCGGGCTCCCCGATCGTCGCGTCGGGGAGCGCCGTGCGCAGCTCGCTCAGGCCGCGGCGCAGCGCCGCGCCGCGGGTGAGGGCGACCATCCCGACCCGGTAGTCGCGCCCGCCCGCCCGTCCGTCCGGCTCGTGCGCCATGTCTCGAGCGCTACCCGTCGCGCGCCCGGCGAAACCCGCCGGGGCGGTTTCGCGGTCGCCCGCTCGGGTAGTGCGGTCCCGTGGCGCGGCTGACCCGGTCCCTGCTCGCCCTGGTGCTGACGGCTCTCCTGGCGGCCGTCCTCGCCGTACCCAGCGCCGCCGTCCAGGGCTCGCGCTTCCGGCCGGCGACGACGAGCCCGCTCGGAATCGTCGCGACCGAGTCGCCCGCGGCCGGCGCCGTCGGCCGCGACGTCCTCGACCGTGGCGGGAATGCGATCGACGCCGCGGTCGCCACCGTGTTCGCGATCAACGTCGCGCGGCCGCAGTCGTGCGGAATCGGCGGCGGCGGCTTCATGACGTACCGGCCGGCCCACGAGCCGCCGGCGGCGCTCGACTTCCGCGAGATGGCCCCCGCCGCCTACACGCCGACGACCCTCACCGGGCCCGGCCTCTACCAGACGTACACCGGGCACCTGCCAGTGGGCTTGCCGGGGACGCTCGCGGGGATGAACGCGGCACTCCGTCGCTACGGCACGATCAGCCTGCGCGAGGCGCTGCGACCGGCGATCCGGATGGCGCGCCGCGGCGTCGTCGTGACGCCGGCCCTGTCGGCGTCGATGGCGGCGAACGCCGCGCGGCTGAAGCTCTTCCCCGCGGCCGCGGCGCAGTTCCTCGTCGGCGGCCAGACGCCCTACCCCGCCGGCTCGATCCTCCGCCAGCCCGACCTCGCGCGGAGCCTCGAGCTCATCGCTCGCCACGGCCCCGACGCGTTCTACCGCGGGCGCATCGCCCGGCTCATCGCCGCCGACATGGCCCAAGCCGCCGCGCATCCGATCGCCGGCGACAGCGCCGTCCTCACCCAGTCGGACCTCGGGCGCTACCGCGCGAAGTGGCGCGCGCCGATCGTCGGCTCCTATCGCGGCCGCACGATCATCGGCTCGCCGCCGCCGACGTCGGGCGGGGTCGCGATCCAGGAGATGCTGAACATCCTCGAGGGCTTCGACCTCCGCGGCGACGGGATGTCGAGCGCGCTCTCGCTGCACCTGATCGCCGAGGCACAGCAACTCGCCTGGGCCGACCGCGGCGCCTATCTCGGGGACCCGGACTTCGCACACGTGCCCACGGACACGCTGATCTCCAAGGCCTACGCGGCGCAGCGGCGGGCGGAGATCGACCCCGACCACGCGAAGACGTTCGGCCCGGGCCTCGGCCGGGTGGGTGGGGCCGAATCACCGCACGCCTCCACCACCGACATCGCGGTGATCGACCGCTGGGGCAACGCCGTGTCGCTCACGTGCACGATCGAGCAGGAGTTCGGCTCGGCGGTCGTCGCGCCCGGGACCGGCTTCCTCCTCAACAACGAGCTCACCGACTTCGGCGCCGCGGGCACCGCCAACCAGGCGCAGGCGTTCAAGCGGCCCCGCTCCTCGATCTCGCCGGAGATCGTCGTCAGGCAGGGCGTGCCGGTGCTCGTCGACGGCGGCGCGGGCGGCGCGCGGATCGTCATGGGGGCGCTGCTCCCGATCCTCGACACCGTCGACTTCGGGCAGGACATCGCCCACGCCGTCGACGCCGAGCGGATCGAGGCCTCGGCGGAGCCGCTGATCCTCGAGGGCGCGCGCATGCCCGCGGCGACGCTGGCCGGCCTCCAGGCGCGCGGGCACACGATCGCCAACGTCGGCGAGTACGACATCCGCCCGCGCGTGCAGGCCGCGGGCATCGATCCGGCGACAGGGATGCGCATCGGCGTCTCGGACTCGCGGACCGAGGACGGCACGTACGGCGAGCGCCGCGCGCTAGGATCGAGTTCGACGATGAAACCAGGGGGGCTGGCGGGTAGCCGGCTGAGATAGCGCCCCCTCGCAAGTCGCGACCTGGCGCTGACCCTTCGAACCTGTGGGGTAATGCCCGCGGAGGGAGCGATGGAGAAGACGCTCGAGGCTCCCGCAGAGGAGCCTCTTCACGTTCACGGGCCGCTCGGCGTCGCGGTCGGGTCGGTCACGCGCACGTTCTCCGGGCGCCGGGGCGAGGTCACGGCGCTTGCCGGCATGTCCCTGCGCGCCGCTCCGCACGAGGTCCTGGCCGTCGTCGGCCCGAGCGGCTGCGGCAAGTCGACGCTGCTCGAGCTGATCTGCGGCCTCCAGCGGCCGGACTCCGGCACGGTGCGGGCCGACCCCGCCGTGCTCATGCCCCAGCGCGACCTGCTCCTCCCGTGGCGCTCGGCGCTCGACAACGCCGCGCTCGCGCCGCGCGTGCAGGGACTCTCCCGCGAGGCGGCGCGCGCCCGCGCCCGCCCGCTGTTCGCGCGCTTCGGCCTCGCGGGGTTCGAGCGCGCGCGGCCCGACGAGCTCTCCGGCGGTATGCGCCAGCGCGTCGCGTTCCTGCGGACGCTGCTCGCCGGCAAGCCCGTGCTCTGCCTCGACGAGCCGTTCGCGGCGCTCGACGCGCTGACCCGGCAGGAGATGCAGAGCTGGCTCGCCGGGGCGCTGGCCGCCGAGCCGCGCACCGTCGTCCTCGTGACCCACGACGTCGAGGAGGCGGTCGTCCTCGCCGACCGCGTCGTCGTGATGTCGCCGCGGCCCGGCCGCGCGGTGGCCGAGCTCGCGGTGAGCGCCTCGCGCCCGCGCCGGCGCACCGACCCCGCGCTGCTCGCGCTTCGCGAGCAGGCGATGGCCGCCCTCGAGGCCGCCTGATGCTCGCGGCGCTGATCGTCCTCGCGCTGTTCGGGGCGTGGGAGCTCTACGCCGACCTCGGCGGCGTCGACCAGCTCATCCTCCCGCCGCCGCACGACGTCGCCAGCTCGCTGTGGAACGACCGCGGCTACCTCTGGCACAACCTCCAGGTGACCGGCGGCGAGGTGCTGCTGGGGATCCTCGTGGCGCTCGCCGCCGGGCTCGTCCTCGCGCTCGCGATGCACCTCTCGCCGACGCTGCGCCGCGCGATCTACCCCCTGCTCATGGCCTCGCAGACGATCCCGATCGTCGTCGTCGCGCCGCTCCTCGTGACCTGGCTCGGCTTCGACCTGACGCCGAAGCTGTTCATCGTCGGCCTCGTCTGCTTCTTCCCGGTCGTCGTCTCGACGCTCGACGCGCTCGCGTCCGTCGACGCGGAGCAGCTCAAGCTCATGCGCACCCTTGGCGCGTCGCGGGTCAAGACGCTCCTCCACGTCGAGACCCCGTCGGCGCTCCCCGGCCTCTTCTCGGGCGCCAAGATCGCCGTCGTCACGTCGATGATCGGGGCCGTGCTCGCCGAGCAGGCGGGCTCGAGCGATGGCCTCGGCCACGTCATCACCTACGCCACCGGCCAGCTCCAGACTGCGCAGGCGTACGCCGCCGTGGCGCTCCTGTCGCTCTTCGCCGTCATCCTCTTCGCCCTGCTCGCCGCCCTCGAGCGCTGGGCGCTCCCCTGGGCCCGTACCGCACGAAAGGCAACATGACCCGCATCCGCGCCGTCCTCGTCCTCCCGCTCGCGACCGCCGCGCTCGTCGCCGCCGGCTGCGGCTCGAAGTCCGACACGGTCGCCACCAAGGGGACCCAGTCGTTGTCGCTGATGCTCGACTACTACCCCAACGCCGACCACGTGGGGATCTACCGCGGAGCGGCCGAGGGCGACTTCACCCGCGCCGGGCTGAAGGTGGCGATCCAGCAGCCGGGCGACACCACGTCGCCGCTGAAGCTGCTCGCCGCCGGCAAGGTCGACCTGGCGATCTCCTACGAGCCC
>JAOPZQ010000185.1 GCA_025964075.1 Solirubrobacterales bacterium
CGCGTACGCGGCCGCGCCGGTCTCGACCTCCAGCTAGTAGCGCGTCACGGGCCGCTCGAGATCTGCTTGCGCTTGCGCTGCCGCGACACGACGAACCGGTCGAGCAGGGCGCCGAGGAGGACGCAGACGACGATCACGAGGATCAGCGGGGAGCGGGCGCTGCCGACGATCCAGTTGACCTTGACGTCGCCCAGGTTGACGAGCGCGAACGCGACGCCGATGCCGCCGACGATCGCCATCGCGATCACCCGTGCCCGCTCGCGCCGCTGGGCGGGCGAGCGCTCGCCCGAGTCCGGCTGACCCGGCAGGCGGCTGGGATCGGAGGCCATCTGCAACCCACTATGGCACGCGGTCAGGTGGGAGTAACACGCCGGTCACATCGATCGCGCGGACCGTGCCCACCATCCGCGGCGCGTCGCTGCGCGGGCGGCCGGCGGCGCCACCCGGCCCGTGCCGCCCAGTTCCGGAGACCAGACAACACGATGCGCCCCTGGAGGATCCTCTCCGCCGCCGGTCTCGTGGCCGCGGCGGTCACCGTGGGGTTGACGAGCGCTCACGCCGACTCGCCGACCACCACCCCGTCGAGCACCCCGATCAAGCACGTCGTGGTGATCTTCAACGAGAACGTCTCGTTCGATCACTACTTCGGCACGTATCCCAACGCCGCCAACCCGGCCGGTGAGCCGAGCTTCACGCCCAAGGCCGGCACGCCGTCCGTCAACGGCCTCGACACCCCACTTCTGGTCAGCAACCCCAACAGCGCCAATCCTGCGCGCCTCGACCGCTCCCAGGCGGTCACCTGCGACCAGGGCCACGGCTACGGCGCCGAGCAGTCGGCGTTCGACGGCGGGCTCATGGACAAGTTCGTCGAGTTCACCGCCGGCGGCGGCTGCACGGACAAGTCGATCGTCATGGACTACTACGACGGCAACACCGTGACCGGCCTGTGGAACCTCGCGCAGGGGTTCTCGATGAGCGACAACTCCTACTCGACCGGGTTCGGCCCCTCCACCCCCGGTGCGCTCAACCTCGTCAGCGGCCAGACGCACGGCTCGACGCCGGCCTCCGGAGGCGGCGTCGAGAACGGCACCGTGATCGGCGACCCGGATCCCGCGCTCGACGACTGCGGGAACGGCGGCGTGACGATGTCGGGCAAGAACGTCGGCGACCTGCTGAACGCCCACCACGTGACGTGGGGCTGGTTCCAGGGCGGCTTCCGTCCGACCTCGGTCGATTCGACGACCGGCAAGGCCACGTGCGCGGCGTCGCACGTGAACATCGGCGGCGCGGCGGTGCGGGACTACAGCGCCCACCACGAGCCGTTCATGTACTACGCCTCGACGTCGAACCCGCATCACCTCCCGCCGAGCTCGCCGGACCAGATCGGCCAGACCGACCAGGCGAACCACCAGTACGACCTGGTCGACTTCGACACCGCGCTGCGCAGCCACAACCTGCCGGCCGTGTCGTTCCTCAAGGCCTCCCAGTACGAGGACGGGCACGGGGGCTACTCGAACCCGCTCGACGAGCAGCGATTCGTCGCGCATGCGATCAACGCGATCGAGTCCTCGGCCGACTGGTCGAGCACGGCGATCGTGCTCGCCTACGACGACTCGGACGGCTGGTACGACCACCAGATGAGCCCGATCGTCAGCCCGTCGGCCGCCCCGAGCGACGCACTGGGCGGCCCGGGGAAGTGCGGGAGCGTCAAGGACCCGACCGCCTACCCCGACCGCTGTGGCTACGGGCCGCGGCAGCCGCTGCTCGTGATCTCGCCGTGGGCGAAGCGCAACTACGTGGACTCGTCGATCACCGACCAGACCTCGATCACGAAGTTCATCGAGGACAACTGGCAGCTCGGCCGCATCGGCGACCAGTCGCTGGACGTCAAGGCGGGATCGCTGGGGAACATGTTCAACTTCGATCCGAACGGCGATCGCGCTCGGTCCGTCTACCTCGACCCGACGACCGGCTCGGTGCTGCACTCGGCGCCCGAGAGCTCGGGCGGCGTGTCGGAGACCCCGGGCGCCGGAGGCGGCAGCCACCACGACACGCGCAACACGCGCGCGACGACGATCACCGCGGCTCCGGCCTCGATCCCGGTCGTGGCCGGCACCAGCAAGACCAGGGCGCCGAAGCTGGCGCTGAGCTGCGGCGCCCACGGCGCGGGTAGCCGCGTCGTGGTCAGCTGCGCCGCGCGGGGGAGCGCGGCGACGAGCGGCCGCACGGCGCTGCGGTTCCGCATCGTCCGGGGCGGAAGCGTCCTCGCCACGGCGCGGACGCTCCTGCACCACGGCCGCGCGCACGCGACGCTGCACGCGCGCAAGAGCCTGAAGTCCGGGCGCTACACCCTGCGGGTCGCGATCGCGCGAGCCGGCGGGGCGAGCAGCGTGAGCCGGACGATCCGGCTCGGCTGAACGGACTCGGGTGGGGGCGCCGCGGCGGCGCCCCCACCACGTCCGTCAGGCCTCCTCGGTGCCCGCCGGGGCGTCGTCTCCGCCCGCCTCGGCCAGAATCCGGTAGAGGCCGCGGCGCGCGTCGGCCAGGAGCTGGCGCGCGGCCGCGATCTGCTCCTTTTCGCCCACGTGGACGACCTGCATGACAGCGTCGCCGAGCTGCATCATCAGGCCGCGCAGCTCGAGCGCCTCCTC
>JAOPZQ010000189.1 GCA_025964075.1 Solirubrobacterales bacterium
ACGAGACGGTCCTCCAGGGCGCGTTTCGCCAGGGCCTGATGTTGATGCACGGCTGCAAGGAGGGCCAGTGCGCGGCGTGCAAGTCGTTCCTGCTGGACGGCGAGGTCGACCTCGAGAGGTACTCGACCTTCGCCCTTCCCGACTACGAGCAGGACGAGGGGTGGACGCTCCTGTGCCGCGCGCACGCGGTGTCCGACCTCGAGGTCGAGCTGATCAACTACGACGAGGAGATCCGGCGCAGCGGCGTCGCGGTGCAGACGCTGCCCGCGCGGGTGGAGGCGATCGAGCCGCTGACGCATGACATCAACCGGCTCGTGCTGCGTCTCGAGGACGGCGCGGCGATGGACTTCCACCCGGGCCAGTACGTCGACATCGGGATCCCGGGCACCGACGAGCACCGCTCGTTCTCGATGGCCAACACGCCGGGCGAGGACGGGCGCCTCGAGTTCATGATCAAGCTCTACCCCGGGGGTCACTTCTCCGGGCTGCTCGAGAACGGCGGGATCGCCGCCGGCGACACGCTCGAGGTGAAGGGCCCGTACGGCGTGTTCACGCTGCGTGAGACGGATCGTCCGCTGCTGTTCGTCGGCGGCGGCGCCGGCATGGCGCCGATCCTGTCGCTGCTGCGCTCGATGGCCGACCTGGGCATCGCGCGCCCCGCCATCTACTACTACGGCGCCCGCGAGGAGCAGGACCTCTTCCACCTCGACGAGCTGCGGGCGCTGGCGGCCGCCCTGCCGGACTTCCGCTTCGTGCCCGCGCTCTCCCATGCCGACTGGGAGGGCGAGACGGGCCTCATCACCGACGTCGTCGACCGCTGCGAGCAGGATCTCGCCGACGTCGACGCCTACCTGTGCGGCCCGCCGCCGATGGTGGACGCGGCGACGGAGCTGCTGCTGCGCCGGGGCGCCGCGGAGGCGCACATCCACTTCGACAAGTTCACGACTACCGCCGGCGCGGAGGAGACCAAGGCGACATGAGCACCCAGACGCCCCGTGAGGAGCGCAACGTCCCCAAGCCGGTCTTCACCGACGCGGAGGCCGGCGCGCTCGAGTTCCCGTCATCGACGAGCCGCCATTACAACTACTTCACCCCCCAGAAGCGCCGCGCCACCGTCTACGAGGACGTCACGGTCGACGTCCAGCCGGACCCGGAACGCCACCTCAGCCAGGGCTGGATCTACGGGTTCGGGGACGGCCCCGGTGGCTACCCGCAGGAGTGGACGGCGCTCAAGTCCAGCAACTGGCACGAGTTCCTCGACCCCAACGAGGAGTGGGTGCAGACGATCTACCGCAGCGGGGCGAACGTCGTGCGCCAGGTGCAGCAGACGGTGGCCAACGCCAAGGCCGCGCACGCGTTCGCCGGTTGGAACCGCGGCTGGGTCAAGGTCGTCGAGCGTCACGTCGGCGCCTGGGCGCACGCCGAGCACGGCGTCGGCCTCTATGTGTACACGCCCGCGCAGCGTAACGCCCCGACCAACATGATCAACAACGCGATGGCCGTCGCGGCCGCCCACAAGCTGCGCTTCGCCCAGGACCTGATCCTCTACAACCTCGACGTCACCGAGGACCTCGAGGGCTTCGACGGTAGCGCCCACCGCGATGCCTGGCAGCACGACCCGGTCTGGCAGGGCGTGCGTGAGAACGTCGAGCGGCTGACCGCCACCAGCGACTGGGCCGAGGCGTTCTTCGCCTCGGCGCTGATCTTCGATCCGCTCGTCGGCGAGCTGTTCCGCAGCCACTTCGTGATGCAGGTCGCCGCCCCCCAGGGCGACTACGTCACCCCGTTGGTGATGGGCACCGGCGAGGCCGATGCCTTCCGCGAGCACCGCGGCGCGCGCCATCTCTTCGAGATGCTGCTGAACGACTCTCAGCACGCCGACGAGAACCGCGCGCTGCTGCAGAAGTGGCTGGCGAAGTGGGTACCGCCGAGCGTCAAGGCGGCGCGGCGGCTTCAACCCGTCTGGTCCCAGGTGTCCGAGAAGGTCGTGAGCTTCGAGGAGTCGTTCGGCCGGGCGGCGCTCCGCTTCGACGAGCTCCTCGACGACCTCGGCCTCGAATCCCCCAAGGAGTTGTGAACCGATGAGCAAGCAGTCTGACAACGGCTTCAGCGCGAATCCCACGTCGTCCAACCGGGCGGGGATCACGCTGATGAACAACCAGGTCGGCTACGTGGTGGCCAAAGTCATGGAAGGCAAGCCCGACGTGACCGTGACGGATCTTCCATCCATGATCCGCGTCGACGGCAAAGGCAAGATCGAGTTCGACTTCGCCGAGATTGCCGACGCGCTGGGCTGGGATGACTTCGGGAGCGACAACTTCGAGGAGATCATGTCGACGCACTACGGCCGGATGGTCGTGCTCGACGACCGGGTGCTCCTGTTCGCGAACCCCGAGGACGCGGCCCAGTACATCGGCTTCGACCTCGACGTCGTGAGCTAGGGAGGTCGGGATGTACGAGACGAACGGAGAGAAGTACTTCATCGTCGACGGCCACGTCGCCTTCTGGGACGCGTCGCCCGAGAACCGCAACCACTTCGGAGAAGGCTTCATCAAGTGCTTCTACGACTACCACCGGAACCTCGGGCCCGCCGAGTACCTGTGGTCGTTCGAGAAGTTCGCGAAGTACAGCGAGGACGATCTCCTGCACGACCTGTTCGAGGTCGGGTACGCCGACCACGCGATCTTCCAGCCCACCTACCTGACGGACTTCTTCCCGAGCGGGTTCAACGCGCTCGAGAAGAACGCGGCGCTGATCGAGAAGCACCCGGGGCTGTTCACGACGAACGGGGCGTTCGATCCGCGCGACGGCGACGCCGGCCTCGCCCAGCTCGAGGCGGACGCGGAGCGCTACGGCCTCAAGGGCGTGAAGCTCTACACGGCCGAGTGGAAGGGCGAGTCCCGCGGATGGAGGCTGGACACACCGGAGGCCGCGCGCTACCTGGAGAAGTGCCAGGAGCTGGGGATCCGCAACGTCCACGTGCACAAGGGCCCGACGATCTGGCCGCTCGATCGCGACGCGTTCGACGTCAAGGACATCGACGGCGCGGCGACCGACTTCCCGGAGCTGAACTTCATCGTCGAGCACGCCGGCCTGCCGCGGCTGGAGGACTTCTGCTGGATCGCCACGCAGGAGCCCAACGTCTACGCCGGGCTGGCCGTCGTGATCCCGTTCATCCACACCCGTCCCCGCTATTTCGCGCAGGTGATCGGTGAGCTCCTGTACTGGATCGGCGAGGACCGGATCACGTTCGGCAGCGACTACGCGATCTGGCAGCCCAAGTGGTTGGTCGAGAAGTTCGTCGACTTCCAGATCCCGGACGACATGCAGTCGGAGCTGGGCGTCTTGACGACCGACATCAAGAAGAAGATCCTCGGCCTCAACATCGCCGCGCTCTACGACCTGGACGTACCCGCCGAAGCTGCCGCGGTGGCGGCGGACGCCATCACCGCGGCCGTCGGCTCTGAGCCCCTGAGTGCCGCATGATCAGCGCCGACGAGGTCCTGGACGCCCTGTCGGGCGTCCGGGACCCCGAGATCGACGAGCCTCTGACCGAGCTCGGGTTCGTCGCCCACGTGCACGTCGAC
>JAOPZQ010000212.1 GCA_025964075.1 Solirubrobacterales bacterium
CGTCGCGACGAGCAGCCCAAGCGTCTCCACGCGCCCCGTGAGCATGTGCTCACCCCAGCGCAGCGGCGCGATGTCGGTCGAATGCTCGCTGACGACGACACACCCGCAGCAGATCGCCTCGGCGACCCGAAGCCACTCGAAATACGGCTCGTCCTCGCCGTGGATGTTGAGCAGCACCTTGGCGCGCGCGAGCAGGCCCCGTTTGTCCTCGCCGGTGGCGAAGCCCGGCCCCGAGCCGGTGTTCGGCCGGGAGTTGTCGGAGATCAGGAGGTGGCAGCGGAGACGCTCGAACACGTCGGCGTAGGAGGCCAGCGCGAGCTCCCGCCGGGCGGTGAGACGGCCGAGGAAGAGCACGTCGATGTCACGCTCGGGCGCCCGCGCGTGACGATCCCAGGCCTCGGTGTAGCCGAGCTGGATGTGCTCGGCCGCGATGCCGCGCTCCCGGTACGCGCGCACGCCGCGCGGATTGATGTCGAACACGGCGCCCGCGTCACGCGCCAGCTCGAGATTGCCGGGGAAGAACTCGCTCGAGGGCTGCTCGGCCGAGACCAGCAGGCATCGACGGAGGATCGCGGCGGGCGGGCGGACGCCGGTCAGGGCCACGAACTCGTGCGGCGGAAGCAGGACGTGAACGCGGTCGGGTTGCGGGTCGGGAAGGTCCCCGACGACGAGCCGCGCCGGGACGCCGAGGCGACGAAGCTCCCAGGCGAGCGCCTCCGCGAGCTCCTCGAAGAAGGCGTTCTGCCCGCGGGCCAGTGTGAAGATGACCTCCGGCGGGGTCACGTCGAGCGGTTGCGCAGCAGGGTCGCGGCCTGGCGCAGGGGCTTGCTCAACCGCCAGCTGTGCGACTCGATCACCGCCTCGTAGTCCCGTTCCATCCTCGTAAGCCGGTCCAACTCGGGCAGCAGCTCCTCGAGCGTGCCGGCCCGTGCCTCGAGCTCGGCGATCCGGCTGAGCCTGAATTCGCCCTCGAAGAGCTGGCTCCGCACCTGGTCGAGCTCCCCGCGGAGCGCGGCGAGCAGCGCCTCCCGTTCAGCAGCGATGTCGTCGCGCTTCTCGATCGCCTGGCGCTGTTCGTGCCACATCTCGCTCCAGCGGCGGAGCTCCGCGTCGTCGGTGAGCGACAGCGAGCCGTGCGCCGCCGCCAGGGCGGAGTCGCTGGCGACGCCGATCGAATAGGTCTCGCGCCCCGGCTCGTTGGGCACGATCTTGCGCAGCTCGACGCCGTCCAGGACGCGGTGGTCGGCGGCGGCGAAGCCCTCGTCGTCGACGATCCCCGAGGCGATCCACGTGTGCTGCCGGAACAGCCGCACCGAGCGAAAGCGCTCGGAGAGCGCCGCCTGGAGCTCGTGGGGCGTCAGCTCGCGCAAGTGGTACGGGTTACCCGGCGTGTAGACGTCCCGGTTCGGGGTCGAGACCACGAGCAGTCCGCCCGGCCGGAGCACGCGGTGGAGCTCGTCGAGGACGCGCTCGGGCTCGGGGACGTGCTCGATCACCTCGAAGCACACGACGACGTCGAAGCTCGCCTCGTCATGGGAGAGTGCGGTCACGTCGCCGACCTCGAGACTCACCGTCGGCGGCATGCCCTCCCGCACGCTCGCGACGACGCTCTCGTCGTTGTCGACGCCGACGACCTCGGCGGCTCCCGCGTCGGCGAGCATCATCGAGCCGTACGCCATGCCGCAGCCGGCGTCGAGAACTCGGGCGCCGGCGACGAACTGGGTCGCCCACGCGTAGCGGACGAGATGCTCGGCTTCGATCATCTCGCCGTGCATCGTGGCGGGCTCGAAGCGCTCGGGCGCGTCGTCGGCGTTCTCGGTGCTCTCGACCTCGGCGTAGGCGTCGCTCACGCCCGGAATCGTAGTGGGAAGGAGGCCCGCTACTCTCTGGTCCGTCTCCATGGGGCTCACGCGCATCCACGCTTTCCTGGCGCCGGCGGAGTCGAAGCTGCTCGACCAGAGCGCGCGGTTCCTGGTGGCCGGCGGCTGCTCCGCCGCGGTGTACATCACCAGCACCACTCTCCTATCCGTCCTGTGGGTGCCGTTCCACGTAGCATTGCCGATCGGCTGGACGCTCGGCGTCTGTGTTCACTTCACGCTGCAGCGGCTGTTCGTGTGGGCGCATCACGAGCGGTTCGCGCTGTCCCTCGCGGGCCAGGTGCCGCGCTACCTGTTCCTCGCCGGATCGCAGCTCGGCCTCACCTTCCTCTCGACGGCGACGCTTCCGGACGCTCTCGGCCTGCCCGTCGAGGTCGTGTACATCGGCACGGTCGGCTGCCTCGCCGTCGTCAACTTCGTGCTGTTCCGTCACCGAGTGTTCCGCGGGGCCGAGACGACGGCGGCGCCGGCGCAACTAGCACCTTGAGCGCCGCATCCGCCTCGGCCCGACGGACCGCCGCCACGGCCTGGGGGAGCGTGAAAGGCGCCTACCGGCCGTTCCTCGTGCTGCTCGGCCTCGCGGTGCTGCTCCGCGTCGCGGCGCTCTTCCTGTACCGGCCGTCCGTCCTGCAGTGGGTCGACGGCCTGCGCTACCTGCGGGTCTCGCCGCATGGCTTCTTCTCAGATCCGTGGTCTCCGGCCGGGTACACGGCATTCCTGCGCGCGGTCCACCTCGTCACCCCGAACCTCACGGTGACGACCGCCGCGCAGGACCTGCTCGGCGTGATCGGCGGCAGCTTCGTCTATCTGACGGTGCGGCGCGCGGGCGCACCGGCCTGGCTGGCGCTCGTCCCCGCGGCGATTCCCCTGCTCTCCGGCGACTACGTGTTCCTCGAGCACATCCTGATGTCGGAGACGCTGTTCATGACGCTGCTCTTCGCGGGGATCTACGCCGCGGTGCGGGCGCACGGAGACCCACATCCCCACCGGTGGCTGGCGATCGCCGGCGTGGTGCTGGCGGCGTCGGCGCTGGTGCGGACGCTGACGCTCGTGCTGCCGATCGTGATCGCGATCTGGGCGCTCGTCGTGTTCGGCGGCTCGGCGCGCCAGCGGGTGGTGAGCGCGCTGGCGTGCCTGGTCCCCGCCGGCGCGGTGATCGGGGCGTACCTGATCGTCTCGCTGTCGATCGGCCCATATGCGGGGATCAGCAACATGAGCGGCTGGGACCTGTACGCGCGCGCGGCGCCGTTCGCCGACTGCTCGAAGTTCACCCCGCCGGCCGGCACGCGGGGCCTGTGCGAGACGCTGCCGTCGTCGCAGCGTCCCGGGCCGTTCTACTACGACTGGCAGCCCACGTCACCGGGGCGCAGGCTCTTCCCGCACACCCCGGCAGGCTCGAAGCTCCCGGGCAAGTGGGCGAAGGCGGCGATCCTCGGGCAGCCGCTCGCCTACGCGAAGGCGGTGATCAAGGACTTCGTCCGCTACGTCGATCCGACGATCGGTGCCAACCGGGCCTACTCCGGCATCCCCTATGACCTCTACCAGTTCGGCTATCGGGATCGCGGCGAGGAGCAGCAGATCGGCAAGGCCATCGAGTCGCGCGGCTACACCGGGGTGCTGCCCGTCCACGCGGGCGGGATGCGGCTCCTCGAGGACTACCAGACCGTGTTCCACCTCGGCGGCCTCTCCACCCTCGTCTTCGCCGTCCTCGCGCTGTTCGGGGCGGTGCGCGAGCGGGGCCGGCGGCGCCACGTGATCCTGCTCCTGACCGTCTCGGCCGTGCTCCTCTACCTGCTCCCGACCCTGACGCTGTCCTACGACGTGCGCTACGGCTGGCCCCCGGCGCCGCTGCTCGCGGCGGCGGCCG
>JAOPZQ010000257.1 GCA_025964075.1 Solirubrobacterales bacterium
CCCAGCCCTCCTCCATCAGGAACCGGCGCTGGCGCTCGCGGGGCAGCAGCGCGTCGCGGTCGTGGAGCTGGAGCATGAACTCGAGCTGCTGGCGCAGCGCCTTCATCGGGTCGAGGAGGCGAAAGCCCGTGCGGCTCGCCCACGCCGGCAGCGCGCGGCGCGCGAGCACGTGCTCGGCGAGGAAGCCCGCGCCGCGGGCGACGAGCTCCTCCGGGAGGCCGAACGGCATCGCGCCGCGCGTGTCCACGGGGCTGCCGAACGTGACGAGGCTGGCGATCCCCTTGCTCCGCCGGTAGGCGGCGGTCTGGTAGCAGAACATCCCGCCCTGGGAGTAGCCGCCGAGGTGGACGTCCCGGCCCGTGATCTCCCGGACGTGGTCGACGATCTCGCTGACCGCGATGACGTGGTCGGCGAGGGTGCGCTCGAGTCCGCCCTCCTCCCGCTCGGGCGCGCCGAAGTCGACGACCCACGGGTCGACGCCGTGCTCGCTGAGGATGGCGACCGCGCTCGCGGTCGGCGTGACGTCGTAGACGTCGGCGGCCAGCATCATCGGCGGGACGAGGATGACCGGCGGCCCTGGCTTCCTCCGCCGCGAGCTCGGCGGGAAATAGCGCCGCAGGCGATACATCCGCGTCTCGACGACCACGTCGTAGGGCGAGGGTTCCTCGCCCGTGTCGAGGCCGCCGAACCGGGCCACCTCGAGCGCGTTCTGTGCCGCGGCGCCGAGGCGCGCGGCGGGGTCCGTGATCGCCTTGGGGAGGAGCGGCATCGGCTGAGCAGGCAGGCTATCGGACCGTCCGCCGATGCCCGGAAATTAGAAAACCCCCGCCTGGGCGGGGGTTTTCCATAGCAAGCCTGTAAGCCGGATTCTGTCGAGAGCAACCATCCATCTAAGCGGCCTACCTGGACCTCGGCGGGCAACCTGAAGCGGTCCTGCTTGGCCTTGCATCGGGTGGGGTTTGCCTGGCCGCCGCGTCGCCGCGGCGCCGGTGCGCTCTTACCGCACCATTTCACCCTTACCGGTCCGCGCGAACGCGGACTTAGGCGGTGTATTTCTGTGGCACTGGTCCCGCGGGTTTCCCCGGGTCGGCGTTACCGATCACCCTGCCCTGTGATGTCCGGACTTTCCTCGAAGGCGTACCTCCGCGGCTGCTCAGCCTGCACATCCAGGGTAGCCCGCGCGCGCCGCCGACGGAAGCCTTGGGCGGTGGCGCCCCGACTCAGTCGAATTTCCGAATCACGACACTGCTCAGTCGCCGAGCCCGAGCGCCGCCGGCAGCTTCGCGTGGTCGGCGAGGACGAGGTCGCCCTCCGGGCCGTCCCCGTCCGCGTCGTCGAAGACCCCGACGTAGCGGACGGCGCGCATGCCGAACCCCCGGGCCCCGGCGATGTCCGTGCGCTTCAGGTCGCCGACGTGCGCGGCCTGCTCCGGCGGGACGCCGCCGAGCGCGTCGAGGGCGTGGCGGAAGGCGCCGGCCGCGGGCTTGTAGACGCCGACCTCGTCGGAGAAGGCCCAGCCGTCGAAGAGCTCGAGCAGGCCCCGACGATCGAGGAACCCGCGCAGGTGGACGCCTGAGGTGAAGCCCACGTCGCAGACGATCCCGAGCTTGACGCCGGCGGCGGCGAGCGTGCGCAGGCACTCTTCGATGGCCGGCGTGAGCCGGAGCTCGAAGTGCTCGCCGGCGCCCGCGAACGCCGCGGTGAGCCGTTCCGCCAGGTCGTCGGGAACGGCGACGCCGAGCTGCTCGAGCGCGTGGGCGGCGGCCTCGTCGGCCAGGAACTGGCGATTCGCGTGCCACGCCGCCTGATGGGCGTTCCAGGCGGAGCCGAACGCCTCCCAGACGCGGTCGGGCCGCACGGCCACGCCGGCCTCCTCGAGGAGGCCGAGCCACGCGGCGTGGCGTCGCGCCGCGAGAGTGCCGATCTCCTCGAAACAGAGCGTGTTCCAGAAATCGAAAGTGACGGCGGAGGGCCGCCAGCCGCCCCGTCCGCTCACGAAAGCGTCGTGCCGCAGCTCCGGCAGCGACCGCCCTCGCCGCGCGGCCGCGGCTCGAGCTCGCCATGGCACACCGGGCAGGCGACCGTGGCGTGGGCGGCGAGGCCCTCCCAGGCGCTCGCGAGCACGTCCGCAAGCGTCGGCCCCTCGCCCACGCCAAGGTCATCGCGTTCGGTGACGGGCTCGGTGCGCGGCGCGAGACCCGAGCGCGAGCGCTCGTCGTCCCAGAGCCTCAGCGGCCGCTCGGTGAGGACGAGCGTGCTCACGCGACTCGCCTCAGCACTCCGACGACCTTGCCGAGCACGCGCACGTCCTTCGAGCGGATCGGCTCCATGGACGGATTCTCCGGCTGCAGGCGCACGTGGTCCGGCTCCTGGAAGAAGCGCTTGACCGTCGCGTCCTCGCCCACGAGCGCGACGACGATGTCACCGTCGGTCGCCGCCTGCTGGGAGCGGACGACGACGAGGTCGCCCTCGAGGATGCCGGCGTCCTTCATCGAGTCGCCGCGCACGCGGAGGACGTACTCGCCGTCCTCCCCGCCCGCGAGCGAAGGAACGTCGACGTACTCCTCGATGTTCTCCTCGGCCAGGACCGGCTGGCCCGCGGCCACTTGGCCGACGAGCGGCAGCCCGTTCGGACGAACGATGCTCTTCGCGGCGCCGACCGCCCGGTCGAGCAGCTCGATCGCCCGCGGCTTCGTCGGGTCGCGCCGGAGCAGCCCGACCTTCTCCAGGTTGGCCAGATGGGCGTGCACCGTCGACGACGAAGCCAGCCCCACCGCCTTGCCGATGTCCCGCACGGTGGGCGGGTAGCCGTACTTCGCGGAATATCGCTTGATGAACTCGAAGATCTCTTGCTGGCGCTTGGTCAGGTCCACTACCGGCCTCCTCGCGGCCTCGTCCGTGAGCGTGGAACGAACATGTGTTCGTAAGACTAGCGAGGCCCGAGGACAGACTCAACCCCGGATATAGTGATGCCGCCCAGCGCCTGTGGCGGAATTGGTAGACGCGCCAGCTTGAGGGGCTGGTGGCTCAAAAGGCCGTGGAGGTTCGAGTCCTCTCGGGCGCATTGCGAAATCGACGCGGCCAGCGTGCCATCGCGGCACGCAGGCCACTGCGACCGCCAGCGACGGCGCAGACGTCGCGCATTCGGTCGTCGCTGAGAGAACCCAGGCATTCGACGAGCACGGTGACCGCGACGCTTGCCGAGGTGTTCGTGGGCGAGGTGCGCGAGCTCGCGTGCGTTCGCCGGTACGATCGGCGCATGCCCGACCAGCTCCACTTCACCGATTCCGACGAGGCCAACGCCCTCATCGCGACGGATCCGATGGCGCTCCTCGTCGGCTTCGTCCTCGACCAGCAGGTCACGGTCCAGAAGGCGTTCTCCGGCCCGCTGGCGATCCGGGAGCGCCTCGGCTCGCTCGACGCGGCGACGCTGGCCGACGCCGACCTCGAGTCGGTCTTCCGCGAGCGGCCGGCCATCCATCGCTTCCCCGGATCGATGGCCAAGCGCGTCCACGACCTCGCCGCGCACGTCCGCGACCACTACGACGGCGACGCCGCCCGGGTGTGGACGGACGCGGCGGACTCGCAGGAGCTGCACGCGAACCTCGTCGCGCTGCCGGGCTTCGGCGAGATGAAGATCAAGGCGATCGGCGCCGTGCTCGCGAAGCGCTTCGGCGTCGAGGCCGCGGCCGCGCTGGTGCCCTCGCACCCGACGCTCGGCGACGTCGACTCCGCCCAGGCGCTGGCGGACTACCAGGCCGCCAAGCGCATCCACAAGGCGGAGTGGTCGAAGATCCGCGCGGCCGGTTAGCTCTCCGCCGCTCGCCCTTCAGGACCGCCCAACAACGGCGGCCACGAGCGGGCGGGGTCGGCCTGCTGGCAGGTCCGAGCGGTCGCGTTCAGCGTCCGGTGGCGAGTTGTGGCCCGTAGAGGGACCCAACTCGCCAATAGCCGGCGCTTCGTCCCGCCGGTGGTGACTTTTATGGCCTAGAGCCACAAAAGTCGCCACGCGCGGCCGAGCGGAGCGATGGACAGCGCGACAGCGCCGAGCGGCCGCGTCGGTGACCGCCGCCGCGGCCGAACCCGCCCCCTCGTGGCCGCCGTTGTTGGGCGGTCCTGAAGGGC
>JAOPZQ010000267.1 GCA_025964075.1 Solirubrobacterales bacterium
GTGCGCATCTGCACGCGGAGCTTGGCGTCGAGGTTCGAGAGCGGCTCGTCCATCAGGAAGGCGGACGGGTCGCGGACGATCGCGCGGCCCATCGCCACGCGCTGGCGCTGGCCACCGGACAGGTTCGCCGGCTTGCGATCCAGATGCTGGGTCAGATCCAGGATGGCCGCCGCGTCCTCGACCTTCTTGTTGCGCTCGGCCTCCGGCACCTTCGCCAGCTCGAGCGCGAAGCCCATGTTCTCCCGCACGGTCATGTGCGGGTACAGGGCATAGCTCTGGAACACCATGGCGATGTCGCGGTCCTTCGGCGCGCGCTCGTTGACCACCTCACCGCCGATGCGCAGCTCGCCCTCGGAGATGTCCTCGAGCCCGGCGATCATGCGCAGCGCGGTCGACTTGCCGCACCCCGACGGTCCGACGAGCACCATGAACTCGCCGTCGGCGATGTCCAGGTTCAGGTGCTTGGCCGCCTCGAAGCCGTCGGGATAGCGCTTGGTGACGTCGTTGAGGACGATCTCAGCCACGGGAACCTCCTAGCCCTTCACCGCTCCGGCCGTCAGCCCGGCGACGATCCGGCGCTGGAAGAGGAGCACGAGGACGATGATCGGGATAGTGACGATGACTGCCGCGGCCGCGATCGAGCCGATCGGCGCCTGGAACTGGGACGCGCCGGGGAACGACGCGATCGCTGCCGGCACGGTCTGCGCGTGGGTCGTCGAGGTCAGCGACGCGGCGAAGATGAAGTCGTTCCACGCGAAGATGAACACGAGGATCGCCGTGGTGAACACACCGGGCGCGGCGAGCGGGACGATCACCTTCTGGAAGGCTTGGAACGGCGTCGCTCCGTCGACCTGGGCCGCCTGCTCGAGCTCCCACGGAATCTCGCGGAAGAACGCCGAGAGCACGTAGATCGCGAGCGGGAGCGTGAACGTCAGGTAGGGGATGATCAGGCCCTGCCAGGTGTCGAACAGGCCCAGGCTGCGCCACATGTTGTAGAGCGGGCCGACGATCGAGATCGGCGGGAACATGGCGATCGCGAGCGCGGCGCCGAGGATCCACCGCTTGCCCGGGAAGTCGAGCCGCGAGATCGCGTAGGCGGCCATCGAGGCGATCACGACCGCGATCACCGTCGAGATGATCGCGATGCCGATCGAGTTCCGCAGCGCGTCGGTGAACAGGTTCTGCTTGAAGATCGCGGAGTAGTTCGACCACGTCCACTTCTTGGGGATGAAGCTTCCGTCGGCGATCGTCGCCGGGTCCTTGAACGACAGGGAGACGATCCACAGGACCGGCACGAGCGCGAGGACGACGACGATGGCGATCGCGCCGCCCCATCCGACCCCTCTCTTGACGCGCTCGTCCATCGGTCAGTTCCTCTCCACGCCTCCGGGCGCCGCGGCGGCGCCGAAGCCCTTGATGAAGATCGCCGCGATGATCGCGACCAGCACGAAGATGAGCACGGACACGGTCGACCCGAGGCCCAGGTTGAGCCGGTTCAGCAGCTGGTTGTACCCGAGGATCGACACCGTCTCCGTTCCGTGCGCGCCCTGGTTGAAGATGAAGACCGTGTCGAAGATCCGGAACGCGTCAAGCGTGCGGAACAGCAGCGCGACGAGGATCGCCGGCTTCATCAGCGGCAGCGTGATGCGCACGAACCGCTGGAGCGTCGTGGCGCCGTCGACCTTCGCCGCCTCGTGCAGCTCGTCGGGGACGATCGCCAGCCCGGCGAGCAGGAGCAGCGCCATGAACGGCGTCGTCTTCCAGACCTCGCTGATGATGATCGCGGCGTAGGAGGAGGTCGTCTTCGTCAGCGGGTCCGACTTCAGGCCGAGAAGATGCGGGATCCAGCCCGAGTCCGCCTCCCAGGCATAGCGCCATGAGAACGCGGCGACGACCGTGACGATGCCGTACGGGATCAGGGCCACGGCGCGTACGGTGCCGCGGCCGAAGATCGCGCGGTGCATGACCAGCGCCAGCGCCATCCCGAGCACGAGCTCGAGGGCCACCGAGAAGAAGGTGATGATCAGCGTGTGGGCGACGTCCTGCCACCAGAGCTTCGCGCCGAGGACGTGACCGTAGTTGGCGAAGCCGACGAACTTGTTCGCCGCCGGGAACCGCAGGTCGGCGCGCTGCAGGGAGAGGACGAACGCGTAGACCACCGGGTACGCGGTGACCGCGACCATCACGATCACCGCGGGCGCGCACAGCATCCACCCGAGCTTGCGCTCGGCCCGCGCACGCTCGGTCAGCCCGGGCTTGCCCTTCGGCGGCGCGGCGGCCGCCGGCGTGGCGACGGCGGTCCCTGAGCTCATAGGAGCGCGCTCCCTCCCAACGCTTGCTTGATCTGATTCGTGAGCGTCTTCACGACCGTCTTGGGATTGCCGCTACCCGGCGGCGAGAGCGTCTTCTGGATCGCGAGGGAGACGTCGGAGTAGAGCGGCGTCTGCGGCCGGACGCTCGCGTTCGCCAACTCCTCCTTGATGAGCTGGTGGAACGGGTAGTTCTTGGCCAACGCCGGGTCGTCGTACAGGTTCCCGCTGACGGGCGGCAGGCCGCCGCCGTTGGCGTTGCGGATCTGGTTCTTCGAGTTACGCAGGCAGGCCGCCGCCGCGAAGGCCTGCGGCAGGTGCTTGGAGTAGGCGCCGACGCCGAGGTTGGAGCCGCCGATGCTCACTCCCTTGCCCGCGTGGCCGGGAGCGACTCCGGGCCACAGCGCGTAGCCCATGTTCTTGAAGATCTTCGGCGCCAGCGTCTTCGCGCTCGGATACACGAACGGGTAGTTGAGCTCGAAGGCAGCGGTCCCCGACTCGAAGGCGAGACGGTTCTGGTCCTCCATCTCGTTGGAGAGCGACGGGTCCGCCGCCGACGAGTGCGCGAGGTCGTTGATGACCGCTGCGGCCTGGGCGGCGGGCGGTCCGAGCACGACCTTCTTCCCGTCGGGGCTGAGGATCTTCCCGCCGGCCGAGTTGACGAGCGAGTTGAACCACACGGTGAAGCCCTCGTACTGCGCGCCCTGGATCTCGATCTTGTTCTCCTTGGGCGACAGCTTCTTCGCCTGGGCGATCATCTCGGCCCACGTCGTCGGCGGGTTGGGCACCAGATCCTTGCGGTACCAGAGGAGCTGGGTGTTCGAGTTGAACGGGGCGGCGTAGAGCTTGCCCTGCCACGTCGCGGTCTTGATCGGCCCCGGCAGCACGCCGTTCGTCACCGCGGCCTTGTTCGCACCCGTCCACTGCTTGATCCAGCCGGCTGCGGCGAACTCCGGCGTCCAGATGACGTCCATGGTCATCAGGTCGATCGAGGAGTCCTTCGCCGCGAGGCGACGCACGAGGTTCGTGCGCTGAGCGTCGGCGGCGCTCGGGAGCACGTTGATGTTGATCTTGTAGGAGCCGTGCGAGGCGGCGCTGCAGTCCTTCGCCGCCGACGCGAACGAGCCGGAGGGCTCGGGGAACGTGTAGAGATTGATCGTCGCCCGGCCAGCGCCGGAGCCCGACCCGCAGGCCGCGATTCCCATCGCTGCCAGTCCCAAGGCGGCTATGGATACGGCACGCTTCCGCATCCCTCCCCTTCTCTCCTCCTGCGTAGACCCTGACGTCGCCTACCCGTCTTGGCACGCGTCGCAAACCTTACGACCGAACGACCCTTCCGGCAAGCGGCCGAATCGGACCCGAGGCCTCGTGCGTCGCCAACAAAACCTCGCCGGCCGGCGGGTCGCGCCAGGGCTCCGCGCCGAGGTTGACGGCCACCACGTCCCGATCGCCCCGCGAGAAGGCGAGCGCACCCGGCGGCGCGTCGAGGAACGACACCGGCCCGTCGAGCTCGCGGCGCAGCGCGATCAGGTCGCGGTAGAGCCAGAGCAGCGACCCGCGGTCGCGCTCCTGCACGCTCACCGGGCCGTCCGGCGCCCGCAGCGGGGCGAGCCAGGGTTGGCCGGAGCTGAAGCCCGCCCCGGGCGTCTCGTCCCACGCCAGCGGATGGCGGTACGGGTCGCGGCGGGCCCGGTCGTAGGGCGGGTCGTGGCCGGGCCCGTCGGGCTGGCCGAGCTCGTCTCCCTGGAAGAGGAAGGCCGCACCCGGCAGCGTGAGGTGGAGCATCGCCGCGGCGCGCGCCGCCTCGGGCCCCCAGCGGCTGGCGATGCGCGAGAAGTCGTGGTTCGAGAGCACCCAGCCCGGGCGCCGCTCGCCGGGGTTCGACTCGATCGCGGCCCGGACCGCGCCCGCCTCGCGCGGGCAGAAGAGCAGCTCGAACGCGAACGCGACGTCGAGGTGCGGTAGGTACGGATCGCGCTGCGCGGCCGGGAGGTACACCTCCCCGACGAGCACTGCGTCCGACCCGGCGGCCGCGCGAATCGCGGCGACACCGTCGCCGATGTCGGGGGCGTTCACGGAATGCACGTGCGCGAGCTGCGCGTAGTTCGGGTCGAGCGGAAACGGGAACGGCTCGGTGGCGGGCGGGTCGTCGCGCAGCTCCGGGTCCTTGAGCAGGCTCTGGAGCGCGTCGAGCCGGAACCCGTCGACGCCCCGCGCGCGCCAGAAGCGCAGCACGTCCTGCATCGCGTCCACCAGGGCGGGGTTGCGCCAGTCCAGGTCGGGCTGCTCGGGATAGAACGTGTGCAGATACCAGCCGCCGGTGACCGGATCGCGGTCCCACGCCGGGCCGCCGAACGTCGCGAGCCAGTTGTTCGGACGCTCCGCTGACTGCCGGCGGATGTAGAAGTCGACTTGCTCGCGGAACCACGGGTGCTCGAGCGACGTGTGGCACGGCACGTAGTCGAGCAGTAGGGCGAGGCCGCGGTCGTGGGCGGCGGCGACGAGCGCGTCGAAGTCGCCGAGCGTGCCGTAGCGCGGGTCGACCGCGGTGTGGTCGGCGACGTCGTAGCCGAAGTCGGCGTCCGGCGAGGGGTAGATCGGCGAGAGCCAGACGGCGTCCGCGCCGAGCGCGGCGATGTGGTCCAGGCGCTCCACGATCCCCGGCAGGTCTCCGATACCGTCGCCGTTGGAGTCCTGGAACGACCGCGGATAGATCTGGTAGACGACGGGGTTGCCTTTGAACACCCGGCGGAGAGTAGCCTGGTGGTGACCGGGTATCCTGCTCGCCAAATCCGGGACCGGATGAGCACCACGACCCCCACATCGACGCCAGATTCGAAAGGCCGCGAGGGGCTGAGCATCCTCGTCGCCGACGAGATCCCCGAGGCGCTCGAGCGCCTCGCCCAGGTCGTGCGCGCGCTGGGGCACGAGGTGGCCGAATGCGCGCTGGACGTCGAGGAGGCGGCCGACGCCATCGCCCGCGAGGACCCCGACGCCGCGCTCGTCGTGGTGCACGACGACCCGGAGCACGCGTTGGACCTGATCGCCGAGACCGCGGCGACATGCTCCGGCCCCGTGATCATCCTCCTCGACGGGGAGGATCCCAACTTCGTCGCGCGCGCGGCCGACCGCGGCGTGGCGGCCTACGCGTGCGGGACCAACCCCGACGCGATCAGCAGCGCGCTCAGCGTCGCGGTCGCCCGCCACGCCGAGCGCTCGGAGCTCGGCGAGCAGGTCGAGCGGCTCGAGGGGGCACTCGCGAGGCGCGGCGCGATCGAGCGCGCCAAGGGCATCCTGATGGAGCGCCACGGCCTCGACGAGCGCGCCGCCTTCGAGCTGCTGCGCAGCACCGCGCGCGGGACCAACCGCCGGGTCGTCGACGTCGCCCACGCGGTGCAGAACGGCGAGGACCTCACGCCGCCCGACCCGTCACCGTCGGTGGATGGACACAGAGCCCCGGGCGCGCGGGACAGCCGAGGCAGAGCTCCCGGTGCGGATGACGGCTCGGCGCGAACTCGCCTCTGAGCAGCCCCGACGCGCGCGCGGTCAACTCCTCCTCCAGCGCCGGTGACTCGCCGGCGTTGAAGCGGGCGGCGACCGTGTCCTCCGGGCGCTCGAGGAAGCAGTAGGCGACCTCGACCTCCGTCGCCCCCGCCCGCAGCAGCGCGAGCGCGTAGGCCAGGCGCTGGAGCGTGTACTCCTCCTCGACCACCGACGCCGGCGCCCGGTCGAGCAGCCGGTTCGTCTTGTAGTCGACGACGAGCGCGCGGTCGCCCTCCCACGCGAGCACGTCGAGCGCGCCGACGAGCAGCGCGTCGCCGAGCAGGTAGGCGAAGCGCTCCTCCCGGGCCACCCGCTCCGCGGCGGCGAGCCGCGCGCAGAGCGGGCTCGCGCCGAAGGCGGCGGTGAGCTCGGCGATCTCGCCCGCCTGCTCGTCCGTCACCGCGACGCCCGTCGTCGCCGCCGCGGC
>JAOPZQ010000271.1 GCA_025964075.1 Solirubrobacterales bacterium
GGCCACCCACATGCTGTCGCTGTGAGCCGGATGAGCACGACCACCACCTTCGAGGATCTCGACCCCGAGGAGACCGCCGAGTGGCTGGAAGCGCTCGAGGCGGTTGTCGCGGCGGACGGCGCGGCGCGCGCCCAGGACCTCCTACAGCGCGTGATCTCCGGCGCGACCCACCGCGGCGTGCCGGTGACCGCCGGGCTGTCGACGCCGTACGTCAACACGCTGCCGCCGTCGGCCGACGAGGCGGTCGACGCCGACGTGGAGCTCGAGCGTCGCATACGCGCCTATGTCCGCTGGAACGCGATGGCGATGGTTCTGCAGGCCAACGCCGAGTCCTCCGAGCTCGGCGGCCACATCGCCAGCTACCAGTCGGCGGCCACGCTCTACGAGGTCGGCTTCAACCACTTCTGGCACGCGCCGTCGGCCGAGCACGGTGGCGACCTCGTCTTCTTCCAGGGCCACTCCTCGACGGGGATCTACGCGCGCGCGTTCCTCGAGGGCCGCCTGACCGAGGAGCAGCTGAAGGGCTTCCGCCAGGAGGTCAGCCGCGGAGGGCTTTCGTCGTACCCGCATCCATGGCTGATGCCGGGCTTCTGGCAGTTCCCCACCGTGTCGATGGGGCTCGGACCGCTGATGGCCGTCCACCAGGCGTACTTCATGAAGTACCTCCAGGGCCGCAGCATCGCCGACACCGACGGCCGGAAGGTATGGGCGTTCGCCGGCGACGGCGAGATGGACGAGCCGGAGTCGATCGGAGGCCTCGCGCTTGCCGGTCGAGAGCGTCTCGACAACCTCATCTTCGTCGTCAACTGCAACCTGCAGCGCCTCGACGGCCCGGTGCGCGGCAACGGCAAGATCATCCAGGAGCTCGAGAGCGCGTTTCGCGGCAACGGCTGGAACGTCATCAAGGTGATCTGGGGGTCGCGCTGGGACCCGTTGCTCGACGCGGACCGGGACGGGATCCTCGTGCGCCGCATGCAGGAGGCGCTCGACGGCGACTACCAGACCTACAAGTCGCGCAACGGCGCCTACGTGCGCGAGCACTTCTTCGGCAAGTACCCCGCGCTCGCGGCGATGGTCGCCGACTGGAGCGACGACGAGGTCTGGAGCCTCAACCGCGGCGGCCACGACCCGACCAAGGTCCACGCGGCGTACTCGGCCGCGGTCGCACACACGGGACAGCCGACGGTCATCCTCGCCAAGACGATCAAGGGCTACGGGATGGGCGACGCCGGCGAGGGCCAGAACATCACCCACCAGCAGAAGAAGATGGGCGAGGACGCGCTGCTGTCCTTCCGCGACCGCTTCGACCTGCCGCTGACCGACGAGCAGGTCCGCGCCACGGCGTTCGCCAGATTGCCCGCGGGCAGCCGCGAGGAGGCGCACCTCGCGGCCACCCGCGAGCGGCTCGGCGGCAGCCTGCCGACGCGCAGGCCGGCGGGAACGCCGCTGCCGATCCCCGAGCTCTCGGCGTTCCAGTCCGTGCTCGACGGCTCCGGCGGCCGCGAGGTCTCGACCACGATGGCGCTCGTCCGGGTCCTCTCGGCGCTGCTGCGCGACAAGCAGATCGGCAGCCGCGTGGTCCCGATCGTCGCCGACGAGTCGCGGACGTTCGGGATGGAAGGGATGTTCCGGCAGCTGGGGATCTTCTCCCAGGTCGGGCAGCTCTACTACCCGGAGGACGCCGAGCAGCTCATGTACTACAAGGAGGATCGCCGGGGCCAGATCCTCCAGGAGGGCATCAACGAGGCGGGTGCGATGTCGTCGTGGATCGCCGCCGCGACGTCGTATGCCAACCACGGCGAGCCGATGATCCCGTTCTACATCTTCTACTCGATGTTCGGATTCCAGCGGATCGGGGACCTGGCGTGGGCTGCCGGCGACTCGCGGTCGCGCGGGTTCCTCATCGGCGGCACCGCAGGGCGCACGACGCTCAACGGCGAGGGCCTGCAACACGAGGACGGTCACAGCCACTTGATCGCGGCGACCATCCCGAACTGCGTGTCCTACGACCCGGCCTACGGCTACGAGGTCGCGGTGATCGTCCAGGACGGCCTGCGGCGCATGCTCGCCGAGCAGGAGGACGTCTACTACTACATCACCACGATGAACGAGAACTACCCTCAGCCGGCGATGCCGGAGGGGGCCACCGAGGGCATCGTGCGCGGCATGCATCGCATCCACGAGGCCGGGGGCGGCGGCGCGAAGGTGCGCCTCCTGGGCTCGGGCACGATCTTGCCCGAGGTGCTCGCCGCCGCCGACATGCTGGCCGCCGACTGGGACGTGGAGGCGGAGGTCTGGAGCGTCACGAGCTTCGGTGAGCTGCACCGCGACGGCATCGCCGCCGACCGTTGGAACCGGCTCCACCCCACCGATTCGCCGCGCCGCGCGTACGTGCAGGAGTCGCTCGGCGCTACCGGCACACCGGTGGTCGCGGCGACCGATTACGTGCGCGCGCTACCCGAGCTGATCCGCCCGTGGGTCGGCGGCCGCTACGAGGTCCTGGGCACCGACGGCTACGGACGCAGCGACTACCGCCGCGCCCTGCGCGCTTTCTTCGAGATCGATCGCCAGCACGTCGCCGTCGCCGCGCTCCACGCCCTCGCGCAGGACGGCGCGGTCGACGCGTCGGTCGTCCAGCAGGCCATCGACCGCTTCGACATCGACACGGATGTGGACGCCCCATGGCGGCGCTGAGGGAGGTCGTCGTCCCGGATATCGGCGACTTCGCCGACGTCCCGGTCATCGAGCTGCTCGTGGCCGTTGGCGACCGCGTCGAGCTCGAGGCCCCGCTGGTCGTGCTCGAGTCCGACAAGGCGACGATGGAGGTGCCGGCGCCGTTCGGCGGCGTGGTCCACGAGCTGCGCGTGGCCGTCGGCGACACCGTGTCGGAGGGTACGACGCTGCTGGTGCTCGATGCGGTCGAGACGCAAGAGGACGCGTCCGAGCCGCGGCCCGGCAGGCC
>JAOPZQ010000303.1 GCA_025964075.1 Solirubrobacterales bacterium
CTCCTGCACGATCCGGAAGACGGCGAGCTCGAGGCCCGCCGGCAGCCGCGTGGAGGGACGGCCGGTCACCTCGTAGCCCACCGGCACGCCGGCACTGCGCACGTCCTGCAGCAGGTCGTCGAGCTGCGCCAGGCCCGGCTGCGGAGTGAACTGGGCGTCGCGGTCGCCGTCGCGCAGCACGCCGAGCAGCCGGCGCAGCTCGCCCAGCGCCTGGCGTCCGGTACGCGAGACCGTCCGCATCGCGGTCTTCGCGTGCGCCCGGTCGTCGTCGACGGCGTAGCTCGCTCCGTCCGCCAGCGCGATCATCACCGAGACGTTGTGGGCGACGACGTCGTGCAGCTCGCGAGCGATCCGCGCCCGTTCGGCCGCCGCCGCCAGCCGGCCTTGCTGGTCGCGCTCGCGCTCCAGGCGCTCGGCGCGCTCGTGCAACGAGGCGACCAGGGCCCGGCGGGTGCGGGTGCTCGTGCCCAGCACGCATGCGGCCGTGGCCAGGCCCGACAGGCTGACGAAGCCGCGTATCCCGTCCCCGCCGATCCAGCGCGTGACCGCCAGCGCGACTCCGACCTCGACGACCGCGGCGGCGGCCAGCGTCACGCGGCGGGGCTGGGAGACCGCGACGCCGTAGAGGGCGGCCAGCAGCGCGGCATCACCCAGCGCGCGAACGTCGAGCAGCCACTGCGCGAACGCGATCGTGGCGATCACGGCGAAGACGGCGACCGGCCAGCGCCGGCGCCACAGCAGCGGCAGCACCAGCGCGACCGTGAACGCCCGTCCGGCCGCCGTCGTATGCAGATGCCCGGGGTCCGCCGCCACGCCCAGCACCAGGAGCAGCGCCACCAGCGCGACGTCCCCTACCACCGGCCGGCGGCGCTGCAGCGCCGTGAGGCGCTGCAGCGCGTTGCTCATCGCCTGGGCCATCCCCAGCACCGTACGCTCACGCGTCGGAGCGCGCCAACCGCACGGCGCCGGCGATGACGATCACGGCGGCGTAGGCGCAGAAGACGGCAAAGCCGCCCCACGGCGTCAGATGGTGGGTGTTGTCGAACGTGCTGGTCGCCAGAGTGGTGCCGGCGTTCAGCGGCAGGTACGGGCTGATCGCGTCGCCGGTGCTCGCCGGGAGCAGCGCCGTGATCCCCGGCAGGACGAACAGCAGCCCGACGAACGCGGCGATGCCGCCCGCGGTGTTGCGGATGAGCGCACCGAGGCCGACGCCGAGAGCCCCCAGAACGGTGAGGAACAGGGCGGTCCCGACGACCACACGCAGGGCATGCGGATCGCCGAGCGTGCGACTGACGTGGTGGGACGCCGTGATCGCCTGCACGGCGAAGAACGAGACGAGCGTCGACACGAGCATCAGGACGAACGTCACGCCGGTGAACACGCCCAGCTTGGCCCACAGCACCGGCAACCGCTTCGGAACGGCCATCAGGCTCGAGCGGATCATGCCGGTCGAGTACTCGCCGCTGATCACGAGCACGCCGAGCACGCCGATCGCGAGCTGCGCGAGGTGGTAGCCGCCGACGCCGGTGTTGGTCGCGTCGAACGTCAACTGGTCGTGGAGGCTGAGGCTGCCCCACCGACCCATCTGGACGGCGGAGATGATGATGCCCAGCGCGATCATCGACGCGACGGCCGCCAGCAGCGACCAGCGCGTCGAGCGCAGCGACCACAGCTTGGTCCACTCCGACCGCGCGACGCGGCGCTCGGTTACGCGGCCGCGAACGGCGGCCGGTGATGTCAGGGTCGTCACGCTCATGCCGCCTGCTCCAGGATCTCTTCGGTCAGCTCGGGGACGTTGGTGCGGTACTCGACGGAGTCTCCGGTCAAGCGCATGTACGCGTCCTCCAGGGAGGCGCGCTGCGGCGTCAGCTCGTGGAGGATCAGCTGTCGCTGCGCCGCCAGCTCGCCGATGCGCTCGGCCGAGAGCCCGTGGACGTCCAGCGTCCCGCGCTCTCGGCTCTGGATCCGAACGCCCTCGCCGGCCAGCGCGTCGCGCAGCGCGGTGGCCTGCGGGCTTCTCACGTGCACCGTCGCGCCGACCGAGGCCTGCGAGACCACCTCCTCGACCGTCGTGTCGGCGATCACCCGCCCGCGCCCGACGATCACCAGATGCTCCGCGGTCTGGGCCATCTCGCTCATCAGATGCGACGATAGAAAGACGGTCCGCCCCTCGGAGGCGAGTTGCTTGAGCAGCGTCCGGATCCACAGGATCCCCTCGGGGTCCAGGCCGTTGGCCGGCTCGTCGAGGATCACGGTCTGAGGATCTCCGAGCAGCGCCGAGGCGATTCCCAGGCGCTGTCCCATCCCCAGCGAGAAGGCGCCGGCGCGCTTGCGGGCGACGCTGGCCAGGCCCACCTGCTCGATGACCTCCTGCACCCGCGCGCGTCCGATGCCGTGGGTCTGAGCCATGGCCAACAGGTGGTTGTACGCCGAGCGCCCGGTGTGGATGGCCCGCGCCTCGAGCATCGTGCCGACCTCGTGCATCGGCGCCGGGAAGTCGCGGTACGTGCCGCCGTTGACCCGGATCGTGCCGGCGCTCGGCGCGTCCAGGCCGACGATCATCCGCATCGTCGTCGACTTGCCGGCACCGTTCGGACCGAGGAAGCCCGTGACCGTCCCCGGCCTCACGACGAAGCTGACGTCGTCGACGGCGAGCTTCTCTCCGTATCGCTTGCTGATGTTTTCGATTTCGATCATGCCGTGATCATGGGGCTCGATCGTCAAGCTCACAATGCGCCGCAATGATGGACATCTGCGCCGGCGACTACGCATCAGGTCGCACCTGAATCCGGCTCAGGTCGGACGCTCCCACCCGGCGGCCGACGTTCGCGGCGGCCTCAGCGACGATGAGTTCGGGCCCCGGCGCCGGTCCTACCCTGTGAAACCCACTACTAGGAGGCCCACAGTGAGCAAGACGGCAAGCCGCATCGCCGGCATCAGCCTGGTGATCGTCCCGTCGACCGACCAGGACCGGTCGATCACGTTCTACGAGGACGTCCTCGGCTTCGAGAAGCGCACGGACGTCCCGTTCGGCGACGACTACCGCTGGGTCGAGGTCTACCCGCCGAACGGCACGACCGGCATCGCCCTCGCGCCGCCGCGTGAGGGCGACCCGACGGGGATCCAGACCGGCATCAGCCTGACCACGGACGACATCGAAGCGACCCTCGCCCAGCTGCAGTCGATTGACGTCGACGTCGACGCCGAGGTGATGCGCATGGGCGAGCCGGTCCCGCCGA
>JAOPZQ010000357.1 GCA_025964075.1 Solirubrobacterales bacterium
CTCGACGGCTTCTACGCCGACGCCTGCGCCTCGATCCCGGTCGGCCGGCCGCGTCCCCGCGTCGCGCGCCTCGTCGTCGCGGCCAACGCCGCGCTCCGGCGCGGACTCGAGGCGGCCACCGACGGCCGGCCGGTCAACACCATCGGCGCGGCCGTCGAGCGCGAGGTGACCTCGCGCGGCTTCAGCATCTGCGAAGGCCTCGACGGCCACGGCATCGGCCGAAGGATCCACGAACCGCCGAGCGTCCCCAACTCCTACACGCCGGAACTCCGCGACCGCCTGACCTCGTCGCTCGTCCTGACGATCGAGCCGATCATCGCCGCCGGCCGCGGGGGCGTGCACACGACCGGCGACGGCTGGACCGTCGCCACCGACGACGGATCGGTCTCAGCCCACGCGGAGCACACCGTGGTCATTACGGACGGGCGGCCGATCGTCCTCACCGCTTGACTCCGCGACCGCTCGGCGCTCAGCGCGACGATCAGCACACGACGGCCACCGCGGCGACGACCGCCGGTGCCTGATCGGACAGAGCTTCCGGCTCGTCCGCCGGTAGCGCTTACGGTGTCGCGGCTGCCACTGCGCCGAGGAACGCGTCGTTCGGCGTGCCGCGCCCGGTGACGTCGTCGTAGCCGGGAATCGTGTGCAGCGTGAACGTGACGTTCATCTTCCGGATCGAGTAGAGGATCCCGTCGCTTCCGTTCTCGCTGTTCGCGTAGTCCGCGCGGACGGCCGCGACGGTCGACGCCGGATCGACGATGTCGTGGAACGCGCCGGCTGGCAGGCCGTAGATCAGCGGGTTGGCGAAGCCGATCTGTGAGCCGCGGGCCTGCTGCCCGACCGCCATGATCCCCGCCATCAGCGGAGAGGAGAGGCTCGTGCCGCCGATCCGGTACTCGTCGTAGGAAGTGCCGTTCGTGAACGTCTGCGTCTGACCGACGAGCATGCCGGTGTTCGGGTCACCGACCGCCGAGATGTCGGGCACCACCCGGCCGCTGCGGCCCGTCTGGCCGATCCAGCGGTTTGCGAGTGACGCGGGAACCACTCCCTGCTGGTACGACGGCTCGGCGAACAGCCGACTCGTGCCGCCGCCGGAGCCGTACAGGTAGCTCTCCGACGTGCACCACGCGTTGCCGATCGCCTTGAGGAACCCAGTGCAGTTGATCCGGTTGCGGTTCGTGCCCCAGCCGGTTTCGAACAGGTAGCTGTCGCCCTGCCCGACCGCGAGGCTGGTGCCGCCGACCGCGGTCACCCACGGGCTCGACGCCGGCCAGTCCGCCGTTGCCGTGGCCGGGTCGCCGCCGAACGTCTCGTCGCCGTTGTCGCCGGCGGAGAAGTAGACGCCGATCCCCTCGGCCACCGCCTGGAGGAACGTGTCGTTGTACGGCTTGATGTAGCCCCGCGGGAGGAACTCGCTCGAGAAGCCGTACGAGTTGGTGACGATGTCCGCCAAGTGCCGCTCGACGACGTGGTTCAGCGCCGCGTCGAGGTCCTGGTAGTTGTTCGGCGCGCCGACGTACACGACCTTGGCGCCGGGCGCCGTCGTGTGCACCGCCTCGACGTCGAGCGTCTCCTCGCCGTACCAACCCTGCGGGTCCTGCCTCGGATTCTCGGGCCGTCGGTAGGTCCCCGGTGCGGCGACCTGCGAGAACTGGCCGGCGGAGAACCTCGGCAGCCCGTGCCGGGAGAAGTAGGTGTTCGCGTCCGACTCGATCGTCGGAGACGCGTAGGCGTCGATGACCGCGACCGTCACGCCGCGACCGTCCGTGCCGCTTGCGATCGCGGACTTGACGCCGTAGGCGCTCTGCAGCTGCGAGCCGGCGTAGCCACACGGCGCGAACGGCCGTGCCAAGCCGGCATAGTTCGGCAGCGAGACGTTCCCGATCCCCCGTGCCGGATCGGACACCTGGGTGTTCGCCGTGTTCTTCTCGTTCCAGTACGTCGAGCACGGCGGAGCGTTTCGGAAGCCTGCGGACGGCGGTGCAGCCGGCTCGGGGCTCGAAAGGGGCCGCACCAGCGTGGCGCTCTGGTCGATGCCGAGCACGCCGGCGACCGTCGAAGCGAGCGACGACGGGATCGTCAGCTCGGACGCCGGCGCCCGGAGCGTCTGCCCGTCGACCGCGTACTCGTTGAGCTGGGTCGCAAACGCGCTCTGCACCTGTGCGACGGTGCCCTCAGCCGCCACGTAGTGGTTGTTCGTGGGCGTGTAGACGATTGAGAAGCCCGCGCCCTGGAGCCACGACCTCACCGCGCTCACGTCCGACTGCGACGGCGCGAACTGGCTCTGGAACTGGCCCGGCGACAGGAACTTCCCATACGATCCGCTCGCCGGATTCGACACGGCTTGCGCGAGCGCCTCGGCCTGCGCCGGGTTTCTCCACCCCAGGTAGACGCGGAACCCCACCTGGTCGGACGAGGTCGCCGCAGCCTTCAGCCTCGATGCCGTCGCCCACGGCGGAACGCTTCCCGCGAGGGCCGACCGACCGTTCGCACCCATCGCCGCAGACGGCAGACAGATTGTCAGGCAGACCGCGAACGCCGCGAAGCCGGTCATCGTCCTCTTCAAGGTTCCTACTCCCTTTTCAGCGGCCGAGTCCCAACCCGACCGTCGTCGCAGTGATCCAGACGCAACGCCAACCGCCGGCGCGGGACGGTACCAGGGCCCGCCCCTTGCCGACGCGGCCCAGGCTCAGCGATGCCGGTACCAGCCGCCGCGCTCGAGGTCGTGGAAGACGACGACGTCGCGCCCGCAGGTCGTCACCACCTCCCAGTAGCGGCGGCGCAGGGGCTTCGGCGTCCACCAGCGGTCCTCGATCAGCCAGGACTCGCGGACGGAGTCGACCTCGCGGTCGTCGACGGACAGCGGCTTCCCTGAGGGAGCGGCGAGGACCTGCGTCGGGCGCGGACGGGCGAGGCGGCGCGGCGGGTTCATCAGTTGGTCGGTTCCGCGGCCGCGGGTGCGGGGGGCGGATGCCCGGCGCCGACCCGGCGCCGCATCCACGTGCATGTGGTCGTGGAATCGACCATCAGGCCTCGAAGGGAGTCAAGGCGGCCCGGCGCTCGGGCACGCGCGAGTCGGGCTCGAGCGGGAGGACGCGCAGGGCGGCGTCCATCCCGGCCGCGGAGCGCGCCTGACGGACACCCTCGCGCAGCCGCGCCCGGCGAGC
>JAOPZQ010000368.1 GCA_025964075.1 Solirubrobacterales bacterium
GCCGCCGCGCGGCGACCGTGATCCAGGCACCCGGGATCGCCGGGACGCGGTCGCGCCGCCACGCGACGACCGCGTCCGCGAACGCGTCCTGGACGGCGTCCTCGGCGAGTTGGAAGTCGCCAACATGTCGGATCAGCGTCGCGAGCACGGCCGCGCGCTCCTGCCGGAACGCGCGCGCGACCGCGGCGGCAGCCGCGTCGTCTCCCGCCGGCCGCCGCTCGCCTCGACCGCTCATGCCTGCTCGGCGGCCGCCTCGTCGGGCGTCGGGATCGCGCTCGTGGCCATGATCGGCCGCACCTCGACCGAGCCATAGCGCGCGGTCGGGAGCCGCGCGGCGTGCTTCAGGGCCTCGTCGAGGTCCGCGCAATCGAGGATGTAGTAGCCGCCGAGGATCTCCTTGGTCACCGCGAACGGCCCGTCCGTGAGCTCGGTCTCGTCTTCACGCACCCGGACCGTCGTCGCGCTGGCCGCGGGGTGCAGCGGACTGTTCGCCACGAGCAATCCGGCCTCTCGCAGGCTCTCCGTCAGCTCCAACCACAGAGGCAGCTCGGCCCACCTCTCCGCTTCGCCGGCCTCGTCGACCTCGGGCGCATACAGCAGCAACATGTACTCGGGCATCGCAGCTCCTGACTCGTACTCGCCGCACGATACGCGGCCGCTACCAGTACGACGCAGCGACACGGCCGTTTTGGACGGCGCGCCGCTCGCTCAGACGCCGCGGGCCGAGTTGATCAGCCCGACGAGCGTCTCCACCTGCGGCCGTTGCTCCTCGCGGAACGGCCAGAACCCCTTCTCGCTGCGTTGGAAGCTCACGGTCAGCGTGTTGCCGTCGATCTCGCATCCGACCATCAGCGTGACGTAGTAGCGCATGGAGCCCTCGCGGTAGGGCGTGAAGATCTCGAGGACTCGGCCGTCGCACGCGGCGATCCAGTCGTCGATCGGCGCCTCGACGTAGTTGGTCATCCGGCGAGCGTATACCGCCGAGGACTCGGGGACTCGCCGGCCAAAGTTCAGGGTGTGCTCCCGAGTGTCAGGGGGGGCTCGGCGGCTTAGCCTGCCGCAGTCCATCCGTACCGCACCCGAAAGGAACCGCCCATGGCCGGCAAGGCGAAGTACGCCGAGAAGCTCGCAAAGCACCTCGATGCCCCGATCGACGGGGCGTGCGCGATCAACAAGCCCGGCTCGACCGCGACCATGGCCGTCGGCGGCGTCCTCGGCATGGCCGCGAGCGCGGCCGCGACCCGTCGCGCCGGCGCCGACGAGATCAAGGTCGTCAGCAACGGCTGGCTCGCCGTGGGCCCCCGCTCGTTCGCGCTGGTACGCGGCGACAAGCTCATGGGGAACCCCAAGGGCGAGCCGTTCGCCGACATCGCCTACACCGACGTCGCGGGGGTCGACATCAAGCAGGGGCGGATCACCGTGCGCGCGAGCGTCTCGCTCCTCGACGGGCGCAGCTTCGCGTTCGAGACCAAGAGCAAGGGCGCCAACAAGGGGAACCCGGAGGTGCTAGAGCTGCTCGCCGAGCGCTGCCGCTAGCCCGCGACGGCGCGCTCTATGCCGCCGCGTCCCGTTCCAGCAGCTCGAGCACCGCGGCCGCGACCGCATCCGGCGCCTCGACCGGCATCACGTGACCGGCGTCCCGGACGAGCCGGAACCTGCCGCGCGGGAGGGTCGCGGCGAGCTCGCGCCCCACCCGCGGCCGCAGCAGGAAGTCGAGCGCGCCCGCGAGGACGATCGCCGCCGCGTCCACCTCCGGCAGCCGCGCCGCGAGGGCGTCGATCTCCCGCACGAGCGCCCGCTGCTCGACGACGAAGGACCGCCAGTCGCGCCGGCGCACCTGGCGCACGAGCTCGTCGACCGACGCGCGGGGGAGAGTGCCGAGCTCCCGGACGAGCCGGCGCCGGACCACCGCCAGCGGCAGCAGCCGCCGGACCGCGAGGAAGCCGCCGAGGGTAAGCGCCGGACCCACGACGGGCGCCACGAGCACGCGGTCGAGCGGGTCGATCGAGGAGCGCGGCCCGATCGAGGCGACAAGGACGAGGCCCGCGATCCGCCGCCGCGCTCGCAGCGCGGTTGCGAGCGCGACGCCTCCGCCCCACGAGTGCCCGACGAGGACCGCCCGCTCGATCCCCAGGGCGTCGAGCAGCGCCAGCGCCACCTCGGCGTTCTCCCCGATCCCGCGCGCGCGACCCCCGGTCTCGCCGTACCCGGGGCGGTCGAGCGAAACCACCCGCGCGCGGTCGCGCAGCCGCTTCGCCACCGCGCCCCAGGTGGCCGCCGACCCCGGCTGACCATGCAGCAGCAGGACCGCGGGCCCGGCCCCCTCGTCACGGTAGGCCACGCGCACGGCGCCTCCAAGCCCAAGCGTCCGGTGCTCCATGGAGAGATTCCACCAGAGCGGTGCTAGATTCGCTGGTCTCCGCGGTGGGCGTAGCTCAGTTGGTAGAGCTCCGGGTTGTGGTCCCGGCGGCCGGGGGTTCGAGTCCCCTCGCTCACCCTGATGCTGGGCCCCGTAGTGGCAGGCGATTCGCTTTCGCTTGTTCGACACGCGCGCCGGCTGTACGCCTCGAGCCGTGACAGCGATGGTTCTAGAGCGCGGAGCTATCGCCCGAGTCGAGCGTCAGGCGCCATGCGATGCGGGGCGATCGCCTGACTCGCGCGATGTGGGCCTCGCCCGGATCTTCCGGAGTTCGAGCAGTTCGAGGCCGAGCGCCTCGATCTGGGCGAGGACGCCGAACACTGCGGACCGATCTTCAAGCAGGCCGGTGAGCACAGTCTCGCTCCCCTTCAGCTCGGACACCATCGAGGGAAAGGCGGACAGCGCGGTCGGTCCGAGCCGGCCCTTTATGCGGATCGTGTACAAGCCCGGCGGCGTAGCCACATGCTGATCGTCCACCACGACCTGGTGAGTTCGCGACGCTGGAATCTGGTGATCGTGCGCGCGCTTCGGCGCTCAGGCTAGTGCGACGACGTTCGCGATCGCCCGGCTGAGAGGAGCCGCAGCTCCCGTGCGCGTCGAACGGCGGAGGAGCGATCGCGCGCACCGAGCTTGGCGTAGATGTTGCGGAGGTGCGTGTTGACCGTGTTGACGGAGACGTAGAGCTCGCGCGCGATCTCGGACCGCGTCAGGTTCGTCGGCAGATAGCGCAGGACGCGCAGCTCGCTCGGGCTCAGCTCCACTGGTTCCGGCGGGAGCGCCTGGTCGGTCCTCGGCTCCGACGTGCCTCGCAGCAGGTCGAGGATGTCGGCGAGAAGCGCGCCGTGGGCCGTTTCATGACGCGGGACGACATCGAGTAGCTCCGCGGCTTCGGTGATCGCGAACGGGAAGATCAGCCGATCTGGCTCGGCGGCCGCGAGCGCTTCCTCGGCTGCGGCGGCGGCGGCGTTGCGGTCCCCCAGGTCGAGGTGCGCGATACCGGCGAGCAGATGGGCTTCAGTGACCGTGAAGCCGGGCCCGACCTGGGGCGACGTCTCGCGAAGCTCTCGGAGAACGTCCAGTGCCGTGGCGGGATCCCCTTCGATCAGGGAGATGACGGCGCGCGCGTTGTCGATGGGGCCCATTCGGTCGGGGTAGGAGAGTCGAGCGAGCGTTGCGCGCGCCTCATCCGGCATGCCAAGTCGGGCCTGCTCCGTCGCGAGCCATCCGGCGATGCGCGGCGCGAGCGCGTGAACACCCGTGAGCAGCGACTGCACATGCGATGCCGCCGCGTATTCCTCGAGCGCCGGTCGATGTTGCCCGCGGCCCGCGTGCAACATGCCCGTTGCCACGTGCAGAAGCACTGCGGCGGCCGGGTCAGCGTGTTCGTCTGCGACCTCCCACGCGCGGCGGAGCCAGCGCTCTCCCTCGTCGAACTCGCCCATCCAGATTGCCATGCCGCCAACCGCCCCAAGCGCGGGAGCGAGTGTCGGCCGGTCCTCCAAGCCATGACGCTCAGCCAGCGCTACCGCCTCACGGCCGCGCTCGTATGCCTTCGCAACGGAGACGAGCTTTGACGGGAACCCTTGATGCGCGCGGCACGCGACCTCCAGGTAGGGTCGGCCGATCCTCTGGGCGAGCGCGGCTCCCTCGGTGAGATGCCGCTCAGCGTCGGCGAGGCGCCCAGACCACGTCTCGACGATCCCCAGATTCAGCAGCGCGACTGCCCGCAGCTCGCTGTCCATCGCGATCGGATCGTTCGAGTCGTCAGCGATCGAAGCATCGAGCAGGTTCACTTGCTCGATGACGTGCGTGAACTGTCCGTTGCGCCTTGCCAGCGCCAACCGCAGTGACGCGATCGCCACGGTGAGGCGACGGCGCCGAGCCGGCGGAGCGCTCTGGACGTGGCGCTCGGCCAGCGCCAGTTGAGCAGCCGCTTCCTCGAGCCGTCCCTGGTTCAGCTCAGCTGCCGCGTGGGCCAGCGCCAGGTCAGGATGATCGGCCGACGCGCACTCGGGGAATGCCTGCAGCACCGCGTCGATCGTTCCGGCTTGCCCGTCGAGCACCCAACTGAACGAGTGGTCTGCGACGAGCCGCGCGGCATCGGTCCAGTCGCCGGCCGCGAGCCTGTGCGGCACGGCCTCGACGACGTCCCCGTGGTCGGCGAACCACTGTGCTGCCTGGCGGTGGAGCTCTCCAACCTCATCGGCCAACGTCCGCCGGAGCTCGAGGCGCAGGAAATCCGCCAGAAGCTGTTGGTAGCGAAACCACGTGAGCTGAGCTTCTAGCGCCACGACGAACGCGTTGGCGTCCTCCAGTTCGAGCAGCATCTGCTCGCAACCCGGGCGGCCTGCCAGGAGGTCGGCGAGTTCTCCGTTGATCCGGTCGACCAGTGAGGTTCGCAACAGCATGCTCTGAACCTCGTTCGGTTGGCGTTCGAGCATCTCCGCCATCAGGTACTCCCCGATAGCCCTGTCGGTGCCCGAGAACTCTGCCACGAAACGCTCGGGATCCGGG
>JAOPZQ010000375.1 GCA_025964075.1 Solirubrobacterales bacterium
CCCGCCACGGCGCTCCGCGTGCTCGGCGGCGTCGCTCGCGTGGCGCATGCGCCCGAGCTCGCGCCCGAACGCCTCCTCGGTCGCGCTGTTCATCGCGAGCTGGAACACCGCGAGGAGCGCGTCGTTCGCCACCGGGCGCAGCCGCTCGAGCGTGTCGCTGACCTCCGCCCAGCGCTCCTCGGGCCGGCCGGCCTCCTCGAACGGCTTCCACACGGACTCCAGGAAGATGCCGACGAAGATCTTCGCGACCGAGTCCGCGTGGCGCCGGATTCGGGCGAAGATCTCGAGCGCGTCCTCGAGCGGGATGCCGAGCTTGCCGAGCTCCTCGCCCGCACGCACGAGGCGCGGGCTCGTCATCTCGAACAGCGTGTCCCCCATCGGCCGGACGAGGCCGAGCTCCATCGCCCGCTGCAGGAGCCCGACGTCGGTCGAGCTCCAGCGGTTGGCGAGGTCGACGGCGTCCATCACCTCGGGCTCCTCGGAGCCGAACGGCTCCCGCAGCGCGCGCGTGAAGCGCAACACCTCGCGGCCGGAGCCGCTCGCGGTCTCGAGCAGCCGCCGGATCAGGTCGAGGCTGAAGCCCTCGTTCTGGAGCTCCTTGATGAGCTCGATCCGGACGACGTGCTCCGGGCCGTAGTACCCGGTGCGGCCGTGCACCTCGGGCGGCGGCAGCAGGCCTCGCGACTGGTGCGCCCGGATGTTCCGCGCCGTCATGCCGGTGCGATGGGCGAGCTCGTCGATCGTCAGCTGATCGTGTCCCTCGTCGGCCATCGCTCAACCAGAGTAGAGCACGGCCATGTCACATCCCGGGGTGTTACATCTGCGCCCCGCGGGCGACCGCGTAGGCTCTCCCGCGTGAGCGCCGACGCCGCCCAACTCTGAGCGCGTGGCCGTGTATGTCGACGAGGCGCTCTGGGAGTTCCGCGGTCGGATGTGGTGCCACCTGACGGCGGACTCGGTCGAGGAGCTGCATGCGTTCGCGTCGGACCTGGGGATCCCGAGGCGGGCGTTCCAGTCGCGGCCGGGGCGCCCGTGGGTCGATCACTACGACCTCCCGGAGTCCCACCGCGACCGGGCCGTGGAGCGCGGCGCGGTGCCGCTGACGTTCCGGGAGGCGGTCGGGCACATGCGCGATCGTCGCCGGAGGATGCGGTGACCGACGGCCTCCCCGACCGTGCGGTGACCGACGGGCTCCCCGACCTGCGCCCGCTGTGCGAGCGCGTGCTGCTCCAGAACTGGCGCGAGGGCGTCCGCGACGACGGCGTGCGGTTCGCGTTCGCGTGCCCGAGCGGGGGCCACTACCCGTGGCAGTGGTACTGGGACTCCTGCTTCCACGCGATCGTCTGGCGCCGGATCGATCCGGAGCGCGGGCGGCGCGAGCTCACGTCGCTGCTCGACGCCTCGCGCGAGGACGGGTTCGTCGGACACACGATCTTCTGGAACGTGCCGCTTACGGGCCGGCGCCGGATCACCTACAACGTCGTCGACCCGGACGACCGGATGACCGCGACGATCCAGCCGCCCCTCCTGGCCTGGGCGTGGCGGATCGCCGTGGGCGACCCGGCGCGGGAGCCGCGCGTCGTCCGTCACCACGACTGGATCGCCGCCCATCGGGATCTCGAGGGCGACGGCCTCGTGTGGATCCTCCAACCCGACGAGTCGGGCATGGACGCCTCGCCGGAGTTCGATCCCGTCTGGCGCCACCAGGCGCACGGGCGGCCCGGGTACGTCCTGCTCGTGCGCCGCAACCGCCGGCTGGACTTCGACATCGCCCGGGTGCGGGCCGCCGGCGGCCCAGTGGCGTGCGAGCCGATGACGAACGTCTTCCACGGCCTGTCGCAGCTCGCGCTCGGCCGGCCGTCGATCACGCCGGCGCTCATCGCCCGCTGCTACGACGAGGACGCCGGCCTGTTCCGCCTCGACGCCCAGCCCGCGGTCCGCGAGCGCATCCCCGTCACGTGGGCGGCGCTCTCGCCCCTGGCTCTCCCCGACCTGCCGGAGGAGATCGGCCGCCGTCTCGTCGAGGAGCACCTCCTCGACGAAACGCGGTTCTGGCTCCCCGTGCCGGCCCCGTCGGTCGATGCCACCGACCCGACGTTCACCACCAACGACCTCCACCTGGGACTGCGCCGCTACTGGCGCGGGCCGACGTGGATCAACGCGGCCTGGCTCGTGTGGCTCGGCCTCGTGCGGCTCGGCTACGACGAGCAGGCGGCGGAGTTGGCGCGGCGCCTCGCCGGCGCCGTGCAGCGCGAGGGCCTGCGCGAGTACTACCACCCGCGCACGGGCGCGGGGATGGGCCAGCCCGACTTCGGCTGGACCTCGCTGATCCTCGAGCTCACCGAGCCGGACCCGGCGGCGGCGCGCAGCTACTTCTAAGCGGTGCCAAAGGGGTCTGGCCCCTTTGGTTTACACGGTGTCAAATGCCGCTGTTGCGCGGCGGGACCGGCCCTGGGGTCAGAGCCGGTCCCGCCAGCGCACGGCTGCGGCGGCGACCTCGGCCAGCGCGTGGTCGAGCGCTCGGCGGTCGCCGCTGCTCCGCGCCTGGACGAGCCGGCGGAGCGCGGCGGCCATGACCGCCGGGCCGCTCGGCCCGTCGCCGCGGA
>JAOPZQ010000425.1 GCA_025964075.1 Solirubrobacterales bacterium
GCGGCGCAGGAGTCCGACGCCCTCGGGCCCCGTGACCGCCTCGATCCGCCGCACGTTCGCGGCGCTCGACGTCTCCGCCAGGATCTTGAAGACGCCGATCTCCGCCGTCGAGCGCACATGGGTGCCGCCGCAGAGCTCGCGCGAGAACGACCCGTCGCCGACCTCGACCATCCGGACGACGTCGCCGTACTTCTCGCCGAACAGCGCCATCGCGCCGAGCTTGCGCGCCTCGTCGAGCGTCGTGGTCAGCGCGCGCACGGGGGCGTTCTCGAGGATGCGGCGGTTGACCTCGTCCTCGACGTCGCGCAGCTCCTCGGCGCTGAGCGGCGAGCCGTGCGTGAAGTCGAACCGCAGCTTGTCGGGGCCGACGTAGGAGCCGGCCTGCCGGACGTGGCCGCCGAGGCGGGCCCGCAGCGCGGCGTGCAGGAGATGCGTGCCGGTGTGGTTGGCCTCGGTGGCGTGGCGTGCGCCGCGGTCGACGCGCGCATGGACCCGCGTCCCCGGGGCGAGCTCGCCGCGCTCGGGCACGACGACGAGCACTTGGTCCTCGCCCAGGCGCAGGACGTTCTCGACGACGGCGATGCAGTCGCCCTCGGCGCACGTCACCTCGCCACGATCGGCGACCTGGCCCCCGCCGGTGGCGTAGAACGGCGACTCGACGAGCTTCACGAGCGCCCGGCCGTTCTCGCGCTCGACGGCGCCGACGGTCGTGTCCTGCTCGGTCGTCGCGTAGCCGGTGAACTCGCTGGTGAAGCCGGCGCTCGTGGCAAGCGCGCGCGCTCGCTCGCGCACCTCGTCGGGGACGACGCCGCCGCGGGTGTGGATGCGGCCGCGGGTGCGCTGCTCGTCCATCAGGGCCTCGAAGCCCTCCTCGTCGACCCCCAGCCCCTCCTCGGCGACGAGCTCGAGCGTGAGGTCGATCGGGAAGCCGTAGGTGTCGTGCAGGCGGAACGCGTCCTCGGCGGCGATGCCCTCGGCGCCGCTCTCCTTCGCGCGCGCGATGAGGTCCTCGAGCAGCTTCGTCCCCTGCTCGAGCGTGTGACCGAAGGATTCCTCCTCGGCGCGCAGCCACTGGTCGATCGAGTCGCGCTGCTCGCGGACCTCGGGGTAGGCGCCGCCCATCAGCTCGCGGACGCGCTCCGCGTAGAGCGGCAGGAAGCCCGGCGCGAGGCCCAGCGAGCGCCCGTGCAGGATCGCCCGGCGCATCACGCGGCGCAACGCGTAGCCGCGGTCCTCGTTCGAGGGCACGACGCCGTCGGCGATCAGGAACGTCATCGCGCGCGAGTGGTCCGCGAGGATCCGCAGCGAGCGCGTGATCGGGAACGCCTCGTCGCGCCTGCGCCCGGAGAGCTCCTCGCCGAGCTCAAGCAGCGGCGCGAACTGGTCGGTGTCGAAGACGCTCTCGACGCCCTGCTGGATCACGGCCATGCGGTTCAGCCCGAGGCCCGTGTCGATGTTCTGCGCGGGCAGCGGGGTGAGGACGTTGACCGGGTCCTGGTCGTACTGCATGAAGACGAGGTTCCAGTACTCGAGGAAGCGCTCGTTCTCGCCGCCGGGGAGGTCGTCGGGCTTGCCGAAGCGAACGCCGCGATCGAGGTAGAGCTCGCTGCACGGCCCGCACGGGCCGGTCGGCCCGGACTGCCAGAAGTTCTCCGACCGCGGGCACTCGACGATCCGCTCGCGCGGAACGCCGACCGAGAGCCACGCCTCGATCGCCTCCTCGTCGGGCCCGAGGCCGAGCTCCTCGTCGCCGGCGAACACGGTGATCCAGATGTCCTCATCCTTGAAGCCGAAGCCCTCGCGCGAGAGCTCCCACGCGAACTCGACCGCGCCCTGCTTGAAGTAGTCGCCGATCGAGAAGTTCCCGAGCATCTCGAAGAACGTCAGGTGGCGCAGCGTGTTGCCGACGTTCTCGATGTCGACGGTGCGGAACACCTTCTGGCACGACGCGAGCCGGTGATGCGGCGGCTGCTCCTGGCCGATGAAGTACGGCTTCAGCGGCTGCATGCCCGCGATCGTGAACAGCGTCGAGGGGTCGTACTGCGTCGGCACGAGCGGCGCCGACGCCAGCCGCTTGTGGTCGCGCGCGGCGAAGAACTCGAGGAACGTCTCGCGGATCTCGTCCGAGGTCATCACGGGATCGTCCAGTGTATGAGGGTCTAGCGCCCGATCGTCCCGTGCCCCACGATCAGCTCGCCGTCCATCAGGCAGGCGAGCTGGCCCGGAGCGGCGCCGTCGACCGGGTCTGAGAGCGCGACGTCGAGCCGGCCGTGGCGGCCGGGCCCGAGATCGGCGGCGACGCGGGCCGGCAGCGGACGCGAGCGGTAGCGGAGCTTCACGCGGTCGACGCGGGCGCCGTCGCGATGCAGGCGCGCCGCGCGGACGCTGACGCTTCGCGTCGCGAGATCGCGCCGGAGCCCGACGACGACGCGGTTCGTCCGGGCGTCCGTCGCGAGGACGTAGAGCGGCTCCGTCCCCGCGAGCCCGAGGCCCTTGCGCTGGCCCACGGTGAAGCCCGTATGGCCGCGATGGCGGCCGACGACGAGCCCGCGACGATCGACGATCTCCCCCGGTCGCTCGGCGATCCCGCCGTGCCGGCGGAGGAAGCTCGCGCGGTCGGTGCCGGCGAGGAAGCAGAGGTCCTGCGAGTCCGCCTTGCTCGCCACGGAGAGCCCGGCCTCGGCCGCGAGCTCGCGGACACGCGGCTTCGTCAGGTCGCCGAGCGGGAAGCGCAACCGCGCCAGCGACTCGGGGTCGAGGGCGGCGAGCATGTAGCTCTGGTCCTTGGCCGGATCGGCGGCCACGCGCAGCAGCGGCCCGGCGGCGTCGTCCTCCTCGGCCGTGCGCGCGTAGTGGCCGGTGGCGAGCGCGTCGGCGCCCAGGCGCTCGGCCAGCGCGAGCATCGCGTCGAGCCGCACGTGGCCGTTGCAGCGCACGCAGGGATTCGGGGTGAGCCCGGTGGCGTGGTCCTCGAGGAACGGATCGACGACGCCGGCGCGGAACTCCTCGCGCACGTCGAGAGTCAGATGCGGGAGGCCCATCCGATGCGCGAGCGCGCGGGCCCCGCGCACCGCAGAGGCCGAGCAGCAGGAGCGCTCGGCGTCGTTGTCGGCGTCCGCCCACAGCTCGAGCGTCACCGCGACCGCCCCCGGGCCCGAGAGCAGGGCCGCGACCGCGCTGTCGACGCCGCCGC
>JAOPZQ010000454.1 GCA_025964075.1 Solirubrobacterales bacterium
GGGCCGTTCCCGCGCGGCGGCCTCGCCCGCGGCATCTCGGACGGCAGGGCGCTGCTGAAGGATCCGGCGGTCCGCCGCCTCACGGTGGAGCGCGCGCGAGCAGCCGGCGCGAGCGTGATCCGGATCCCGGTCAACTGGAGCAGCCGCGTCCTCGCCGACCCGCCGGCCGGCTTCGATCCGACGGATCCGGCGAGCCCCGCCTACGACTTCGGCCCCGTCGACGGAGCCGTGCGGGACACGGTGTCCGCCGGCCTGCGCCCGCTGCTCGTCGTCTCCCACGCGCCGCCCTTCGCCGAGGCGCCGCGCCGGTGGCGTTACGCCTACCCGGGATCGTGGGCGCCGAGCCCGCAGCAGCTCCAGAGCTTCGCCGTCGCGCTGGCGCGCCGCTATGGCGGCTCGTTCCCGGACCCCGCGCGCCCGAGCGCGACCCTCCCTCGGGTGACGCTGTTCCAGGCTTGGAACGAGCCGAACCTGCCGCGCTACCTCGAGCCCCAGTGGATCGCCGCCCACGGCCGCTGGGAGGCGTTCTCCCCGCGCCTCTACCGCCAGCTGCTGAACGCGTTCTCCGACGGCGTGAAGTCGGTGGACCCCGGCGCCGTCGTCGTCGCCGCGGGGGTCGCTCCGAGCGGCGACCCCGCCGGGGTGGGTCGCATGTCGGCGACCCGGTTCCTGGCGGCGCTGCTGTGCCGCGGCTGCCCCGACGCTCCCCGCTTCGACGTCATGGCGTTCCACCCGCTGTCCGTGGGCAACCCCGACCTGCCCAATCCCTCGGCGACCGGCGTCTCGGTCGCCGACGCGGTCAAGGTGACGCGGCTCGTGCACAAGCCGGTCTGGGTCACCGAGCTCAACTGGCAGAGCTCGCCGCCGGCGAGGATCGGCGTGCCGCCGCGCCTGCAGGCCCACTACGTGTCGCGGGCCCTGCACCGGCTGTGGGTCGCCGGAATCGGGCTCGTGGACTGGCAGTTCATGGTCGACCCGTTCCCGGCGCTCACCGTCCGCCAGCCGGACGGGAGCGTCGACACGCTCTCGCGCCCCGCGGGGCTCTACAGCGCCGGCACGGACGGCGCGGCGAACGCGAGGCCGAAGCCGTTCCTCCGCGGCTTCACGATGCCGTTCGACCCGATGCGCATCGACCCGCGCCGCGTCCGGATGTGGGCGCTCCTGATGAGTCGCGGTGAGCGCGCGATCCTGCAGCGGCGCGACCGCCGCGGCTGGAGGACGATCGCCTCCGTCCGCGCGAGCGCGGGGAACGTGGTCAACGCGGTTCTCCCGCTGCGCGGAAGCGCCCGCCTGCGGATCGCCGCGGGCACGCTGCGCTCGGCGGTCGCCGCGGTCGGGCGGTAGCTCACTGGAGGCCGGCCCTCAGGCCACGACGCCGTGCACGAAGTACCAGACGAACACGCCGCTGAACACGAGGAGCAGGAGCGGCGGGCGGCGGCCGCGCAGGAGCGCGAGCGCCGAGTAGGAGACGAAGCCCGCCCCGACGCCGTTGGTGATGCTGTACGTCAGCGGCATCATCACGATCGTCAGGAGCACGGGGAGCCCGATGCCCGGGTCATCCCACTCGATCTCGCGGATCAGCTCGAGCATCATCGCGCCGACGATGACGAGCACCGGGGCGGTGGCCTCGCTCGGGATCACGCCGGCCAGCGGCGAGATGAACAGGCAGAGGAGGAAGAGCACGCCGGTGACGACCGCGGTCAGCCCTGTCCGCCCGCCCTCGGCGACGCCGGCCGCGCTCTCGATGAACGTCGTGTTCGACGAGGCCGAGGCGGCGCCCCCCGCGGCGGCGGCGAGGGAGTCGACGAGGAGGACGCGCTTCATCCCCGGCAGCCGGCCGTCCCGCGTCACGAGACCGGCCCGGCGCGCGATGCCGAGCACCGTGCCGGCGGTGTCGAAGAAGTCGGAGAGCATCACCGAGAGCACTACGGCCAACGCGCTCCAGAACCCGAGCGCCGAGACGAAGTGGAACGAGAACTTCCCGACCAGGTGGAAGTCCGGCGTGTCCACGATCTTGCTCGGCCAGGCGGCGATCCCGTTGTGCCAGAGCGTCTTGTCCTTGGCCTCGTTGATGACGATCGCCAGCAGCGTCGTCCCCAGGATCCCGGCGACGAGCGCGCCGGGCACGCGGCGGACGAGCAGCGCGTAGGTCACGAGCAGCCCGAACACGAACACCCCGATCGTCCACTTGTCGAGATGCGGCGCCAGCATCACGATCGTCCCGGTGCCCTTGACGACGATGCCGGCGTTCACCAGCCCGATCGTCGCGATGAAGAGCCCGATCCCGACCGCGATCGCCAGCTTGAGCTGGTTCGGGATCGCGTTGATCACCGCCTCGCGGAAGCCGACGAGGACGAGCGCCGTGATGATCAGGCCCTCGGCGACGATCACCCCCATCGCGTCCGGCCACGACAGGTGGTCGGCGCCGACGAGCGAGAACGCGACGAACGCGTTGATCCCGAGGCCCGCCGCGATCGCGAACGGGTAGCGCCCGATCACGCCCATCGCGATGGTCATCACGCCGGCGGCGAGCGCGGTCACGGTGAGCACCTGGGCGAAGGCGAGGTGGACGCCGTGGTTGTCGCCGACCGCGCCCAGCACCTGCGGGTTGACGAACAGGATGTACGCCATCGTCAGGAACGTGGCGATGCCGGCGCGGATCTCGGTCCGCACCGTCGAGCCGCGCTCGGAGATCGAGAAGAAGCGGTCGAGCTCGCCCATGCGCGCCCGGGACATTAGGCCGCCCAGCGGACGGGGTGAGGTCTTGCATCGCGCAAAGCAAACCGTCTTTCGGACTGTTGAAATGCAAGACCTGACCCCTAAAGTTGCGCGCCCATGATCCCCAAGGCCGAGCTCCACGTCCACCTCGAGGGCACCGCGCCGCCGGCGCTGATCCGCCGGATCGCCGAGCGCAACGGCCTGCAGGTGCCCGAGGGCGTGTTCGCGGCCGAGGACCGCTTCGCCTACCGCGACTTCCTCGACTTCCTGCAGACCTACGACCTCGCGGCGAGCGTCATCCGCACGGCGGACGACTACCGCGACATCACCTACGAATACCTGTGCGCGTGCGCGCGGGAGGGCGCCGTCTACGTCGAGCTCACGGCGAGCCCGGACCACGCGAGGCTCGTGGGCCTGACCGACGAGGAGCACCTCGACGGGATCGCCCGGGGGATCGACGACGCCCGCGCCGACCACGGTGTCGAGGGGCGGATCCTGATCTCGGCCGTGCGCAACTTCGGCGTCGAGCAGGCGCTGCTGGTGGCCCGCTACGCGGCCGGGCGCCCCCATCCCTACGTCGTCGGCTTCTCGATGGCCGGCGACGAGCAGAACTATCCGGCCGGCGACTACGCGGAGGCGTACGCGATCGCCTCCGGCGCCGGCCTCGGCTGCACCGTCCACGCCGGCGAGTGGGCCGGCGCCGACAGCGTGCGCGCGGCGCTCGGCCTGCCCGTCACGCGCATCTCCCACGGCGTGCGCGCGATCGAGGACGAGCGGCTCGTCGCCGAGCTCGCGGAGCGCGGCATCGTCCTCGAGTGCTGCCCGACGAGCAACGTCGTGCTCGGCGTCTTCCCGAGCTACGAGGAGCACCCGCTGCCGGCGCTGCGCGACGCCGGCATCCCGGTCACGCTCGGCTCCGACGACCCGCCCTACTTCGGAGCGACGATCGGCGGCGAGTACGACGTCTGCGCCGCGCGGATGGGCTTCGACGACCAGGTCCTGCGCGACATCACGCGCACCGCGATCGACGCCGCGTTCTGCGACGACGGGCTGAAGGAGACTCTCCGTGCGCGCGTCTGAGGCGCTCGACGTCGCGGCCGTCCGCGCGCGGTTCCCCGCCCTCGCGCGCCCGCTCGCCTACCTCGACGGCCCCGGCGGCTCGCAGGTGCCCGAGGACGTCATCGAAGCGATCGGCGCGTGCCTGCGCGACGCCAACTCCAACCTCGACGGCGCGTTCGCGACCTCCACGGCGGCGACGGCGATCGTCGCCCGCGCCCGGGAGGCGGCGGCGCGCTTCACCGGCAGCGCGCCCGAGGAGATCGCGTTCGGACCGAACATGACGACGCTGAACTTCCTGCTCGCGCACGCCGTCGCCCGCACCCTGGCCCCCGGCGAGGAGATCGTCGTCACCGACCTCGACCACGACGCGAACGTGTCGCCGTGGCTGATCGTCGCCGCGGACCACGATCTCGTCGTCCGCCACGCGCCGATCCGCACCGAGGACGGCACGCTCGACGAGGACGCGCTCGAGGGGCTGCTCGGCCCGCGCACCCGCGTCGTCGCGTTCACGCTCGCTTCGAACGCGCTCGGCTCGATCCCCGATGCGGCGCGGATCGCCGCCGCGGCCCACGCGGCCGGAGCGCTCGCCTGGGCGGACGGCGTCCACCTCGCGCCGCACCGGCCGTTGCGCCGCGCCGAGCTCGGCCTCGACGTCCTGCTCTGCTCGCCGTACAAGTTCTTCGGGCCGCACGCCGGCGTCGCGGCGATCCGGCGCGAGCTCGCGGAGACGCTGCCCGCCGACCGGGTGCGCCCGGCGAGCGAGGACCCGCCCGGCCACCGGTTCGAGACCGGGACGCAGTCGCACGAGGCGCTCGCCGGGACGACGGCCGCGATCGCCTACATGGCGGGTGTCGGCTACGACGCGATCGAGGCGCACGAGACCGCGCTCGCCGGCCGGTTCCTCGACGGGCTCGCGCGCGTCCCGCGCGTCGAGCTCTACGGGATCCGCGGCGTCGAGGGCCGCACGCCGACGTTCTGCCTGAACGTCGGCGGCCTCGATCCTCGCCACGTCACCACCGAGCTCGCGGCGGCCGGGATCCAGGCGTGGGACGGCGACTACTACGCGCCGGGGCCGATGCGCGCGCTCGGACTACACGACCGCGGCGCGGTGCGCATCGGCCTCCTGCACTACAACACGGACGCCGAGGTGGACCGCGTGTTGAGCGCCCTCGAAGCGGTGGCACGGGCGGCGTAAACAAGGCCGCATCCTGCGACATTCGCCTTAACAACGGGGTTTCTGAAAGGTTGTAGGCTGGCCCATTTTGGGGGCTGGGAACCCCGAGGACACCGAGGAGGCCACTGTGAAGTCGACGTTCCGGACGATCATCGCGATCGTCGCCATTGTCGCGTTGGCGCTCACCGCCGCCGCATGCGGCTCGAAGAAGAAGAGCAGCACCAGCGCCGGTGCAGCCACCACCACCAGCGGCGGCGCGACCGCGACGACGAGCACTCCGAAGGGCAAGGCGATCAAGGTCGGCTTGGTGACCGACATCGGCGGCCTCAACGACCGCTCCTTCAACCACCTGGCCTACGTGGGCCTGCAAAGGGCCGAGAAGGAGCTCGGCATCCAAGGGCGCGTCCTGACGTCGAAGTCGAACGCCGACTACGTCCCGAACCTGACGACGCTCGCCCAGGGTCGCTATGACCTGATCATCCCGGTCGGCTTCCTCATGGCCGACGCGACCGACGCCGTCGCGACGCAGGTCCCGACCGCGAAGTTCGCGATGGTCGACGTCGACGCCACCTCGCTCAAGGGCAAGCCCAAGAACGTCGAGGGGCTGCTGTTCAAGGAGCAGGAGGCGGGCTACCTCGTCGGCTACCTCTCCGGCCTCTACGCCAAGGACAACAAGATCACGACAGTCTCC
>JAOPZQ010000479.1 GCA_025964075.1 Solirubrobacterales bacterium
CAGGGTCGCGGTCGCGATGACGTAGACGGTCGCGGTCCGCACGCCCGCGAACGTCAGCGGGAGGGCGAGGGGCAACTCGACTCGCCACAGGACCTGGCGCCCCGTCAGGCCCATCCCCCGCGCGGCCTCGACGACGTCGCGGTCGACGCTGTCGACCGCGGCGTAGGTGTTGGTGAGGATCGGCGGCACCGCGAGGATGACCAGCGCGACCATGTTGTTGACGAAGCCGAAGCCGAAGAACGCGAGGCCGATCGCGATGACCGCGAGGCTCGGCAGCGCGCGGCCGACGTTCGCGGCGTTGATCGCGACGAACGACCCGCGATGCAGGTGACCGAGGAGCGCCCCGAGCGGGATCGCGATCAGCAGCGAGATGCCGAGCGCGGCGCCGGAGAGCTTCAGGTGGGCGACCGTCAGGTTGAGCAGCAGGCTCAGGTGGTGGGCCATGAACCGGAATGCGTGGAGGAAGTCGCTCATCCGGCTGCCCTCCTCGCCCACGGCGTGCTCACGCGCTGGGTGACCACGAGGACGAGGTCGGCGACGAGCGCGAGCGCCACGGCGAGCAGCCCGGCGGCGATGAACTCGGTCTTGAAGTCGACGTTGATCGCGTTGAGGATCGGCGCCCCGAGGCCCTGGTCGACGACGAACGCCGCGACCGTGGTCAGGCTGATGATCGTCACGGTGGCGATGCGCAGGCCGGCGAAGATCGCCGGCATCGCGAGCGGCAGCTCGACCCGCCACAGGACCTGCCGGCCGGTGAGCCCCATGCCGCGCGCCGCCACGAGCACCTCGTCGCGCACCCCGCGCAGCCCGGTGAGCGTGTTGCGGAAGAGGATCAGCAGCGTGTAGGAGACGAGCGCCACCTCGGCCGTGGTCACGGTGAGTCCCGTGATCGGCACGAGGATCTCGAACAGCGCCAGGCTGGGGATCGTGTAGAGCAGGCCGGAGACGACCGAGAACGGCGTCTCGAACCAGCGCTGCCGGTGCGCGAGCAGCGCCGCGCTGAAGGCGATCACGAACCCGATCCCGACGGCGATCGCCGTCAGCTTGATGTGCTCGACCAGCCGCGGCTCGAACGTCGAGCCCCAATGCTGGCGGAACCAGTCCCAGCAGAAGGTCTTGTTCGCCCGGGCGCAGGAGTCCTGGCCGAACTTGGGGATGACGACCGCCGCGAGGCTCGCGATCACGTCCGCGCCCCTTCCTCCTCGGCCGCCGCCTCCGGCGACACCGCGGCGCGGATGCGATCGAGCGTGACGAGCCCGACGGCGTTGCCGTCGTCGTCGACCGCCACGAGCTGGCTCCGGCCGTCGGCGAGCATGATCGAGAGCGCGTCGCGCAGCGACGTGGTCAGCCGCGCGGTCAGCTCGTCGTCGTGCGCCGCCGGCGCCGGCGGGAGCTCGAGATCGCCGATCCTCGACAGCGTCAGGCGCTTGAGCCCGCGGTCGGCACCCACGAACCGCGCCACGAAGTCGTCGGCGGGCCGGGCGAGGATCGCATCGGGCGTGTCGTACTGGGCGAGCTTGCCGCCCTCGCGGAGGATCGCGACGCGGTCGCCCATCTTCACCGCCTCGTCGATGTCGTGCGTGACGAAGATGACGGTCTTCCCGATCTCCCGCTGGAGACGCAGGAACTCGTCCTGCAGGCGCTCGCGGGTGATCGGGTCGATCGCCCCGAACGGCTCGTCCATCAGCATCAGCGGCGGATCGGCGGCGAGCGCCCGCGCGAGGCCGACGCGCTGGCGCTGGCCGCCCGAGAGCTGGGCGGGGTAGCGCTTGCGGTCGGCGGTCGGGTCGAGCCCGACGAGCTCGAGCAGCTCGCCGACCCGGTTGGCGATCCGGGCCTTGTCCCAGCCGAGGAGGCGCGGCACGGTCGCGATGTTGTCGGCGACCGTCATGTGGGGGAACAGGCCGACCTGCTGGATCACGTAGCCGATCCCGCGGCGCAGCTCCGCCAGGTCGAGCCCCCGGACCCCGCGCCCGTCGATGAGGATGTCCCCCTCGGTGATCGTGATCAGGCGGTTGACCATCTTCAGCGCGGTCGTCTTGCCGCCGCCCGAGGGCCCGATGAGCACGCAGATCTCCCCGGGCGGGATGGTCAGCGAGAGGTCGTCCACCGCAGGCTGCTGCCGGCCCGGGTAGACCTTCGTCACGTGGTCGAAGACGACCTCGGCGGCCGTGCCGCGCGGGGTATCGGGGTCTGGGGACACGGTGAGCGGAAGGCCACCCCCTCCGCGGGGCACCCAACCGGGACGGCGCATCCTACACAGGCGCGCGGGCGGGCCGCGGGGCTTCAGTCCAGGTTGGTGGGCCGATCGACCGCCTTGAAAACGAGCACGGCCGCCGCCAGGACGATCACGATCCCCAGAAGCACGCGGACGAGCGCGCTGCCGCTCTGCCCGGCCATGTTGACGAGGAGCCAGGCGGTCAGGGCGAGGAGGAAGACCGCCGGGAGCGTGTACCAGCCGATCTTGAGCCGAAGGAGCCGCTCGCTCCGGCGGCGCTGCTCCTGCTCCTGCTCCTGCTCCTCCTGCGCGGCTTCGCTCTCGGGCATCTCGACGAATGGCCTACCCGACCCGCGCGCGGGACTATCGCCCTCCGCATCCGCCGGTAGCCTGCGCCCATGGGAGGCATGACGAGGCGCGAGTTCGCGCGGCGCGCGGCGGCCGGCGGCGCCGCGCTCGCCCTGCCGCCCGGATGGGGGCTCGCCTTCCCGTCCTCCGACCCGCTCGGCGAGCTCGCCCGCGACCTGCGCGGGCCGGTCTACCGGCGGGGCGGCTCCGGCTACGCCCGAGCGCGGCTCGTCTACAACCAGCGCTACGACGGACGGCGTCCGCAGGCGGTCGCCCAGCCGCTCGACACCCGCGACGTCCAGGCGCTCGTGCAGTGGGCGGCTGGTCACGGCACGCGCCTCGCGATCCGCTCCGGCGGCCATTCCTACGCCGGCTACTCGACGGTGTCGGACGGCGTGATGGTCGATCTGCGGCGGCTGAGCCGCGTGACCGTGGGCGGCCGCAGCGCGACGATCGGTCCGGGCGCTCAGCTCGTCGACGTCTACTCGACCCTCGCCGGTCACGGCCGGACGATCCCCGCGGGCTCGTGCCCTTCGGTGGGACTCGCCGGCCACTCGCTCGGCGGCGGCATGGGCCTCGCGGCGCGCCAGTTCGGCCTCACGGCGGACAACCTGCGCGCGGCGACGGTCGTCACGGCGGACGGTCGCGCCGTGCGGTGCGACCCCGGCCACGATCGCGACCTCTTCTGGGCGCTCCGCGGCGCCGGCGGCGGCTCGTTCGGCATCGTCACGAGCCTCGAGCTCACGACGCACCGGGTGTCGGACGCGAGCTGGTTCTTCTGCTCCTGGCCCTGGTCGGCCGCGGGGCGGGTCCTCGACGCCTGGCAGCGGTTCGCGCCGCACGCGCCGAGCGCGCTCACCTCGATCCTCACGCTCTCCACCGGCTCGCGCTCGCCCGGGGTGACCGTGTTCGGCCAGTACTTCGGAACGCCGGCGGCGCTGCGCTCCCTCCTCGCGCCGCTCACACGGGTCCGGGGGGCGTCGGTGAGCAGCGGGTCGAGCGGCTATCTCGACCTGATGCGCCGCTGGGCCGGCTGCCTGCACACGAGCCTCGCCGCCTGCCACACCCGCGGCACGCGGCCGGGCGGAGCGCTCGACCGGGCGCGGTTCGCGGCGAAGTCGCACTACGTCGCGCGACCGCTCGGCGGCGCGGGCCGCGCCGCCATGCTCCGGGCGATCGAGCGCCGACAGGCGACGCCGTCGCTCGGCTCCGGCGCGCTGATCCTCGACGCCTACGGCGGGGCGATCAACCGCGTCGCGCCCGACGCCACCGCGTTCGTGCACCGCGACCAGCTCTTCTGCGTGCAGGAGCTCGCGTACTTCCCCGCCTCCGCGACGCGCGCCACGCTCCGCTGGCTCGGCGCGACCCACGCCGCCCTCGCGCCGCATGCGTCCGGCCAGGCGTACCAGAACTACACCGACCCCGACCTCGCCAGCTGGCGCCATGCCTACTACGGCAGGAACTACGCGCGGCTCACGCACGTGAAGCGCCGGTACGACCCGGGGAACCTGTTCCGCTTCGCGCAGTCGATACCGCCGGCCTAGCCGCTAGGGTCGAGCCATGGCCACGGTCGCCTGCGACGAGCTTCACGTCCGCCTGCTGCGGCCCGATGCGCGGCCGCCGGCGCGCACGCGACCCGGCGACGCGGGGTTCGACCTGAGCGCCGTCGAGGACTTCGCGCTCGCGCCCGGCGAGCGCCGCGTCGTGCCGACGGGCGTCGCGATCGCCCTGCCCCCCGGCGTCGCCGGCCTCGTCGTCCCCCGCTCGGGCCTCGCCGCGCGCCACGGCATCTCGGTCGTCAACGGCCCGGGCCTCGTCGACCCCAACTACCGCGGGGAGCTGCGCGTGATCCTCGTGAACCTCGGGGACGAGCCGTTCACCGGCCGCGCCGGGGACCGCATCGCCCAGCTGCTGCTCGTGCCGTTCCTCGCGCCGGAGGTCAGTGTCGTCGCGGACCTGCCGCCGTCACTCGACGAGCGCGGCGAGAACGGATTCGGGTCCTCGGGGCGGTAGCTACGCCGGCTCGGCGTAGCGGTCGAACCGCGCGGCCACGGCCGTCGGCAGCCGGGCGGTCACGCGGACACCCTGCGGGGTGTCCTCCCGCTCGAGCTCGCCGTCGAGCTGGTGAAGCTCGGCGAGGCGGCCGCCGTCGGCGTAGGGCACGAGCAGCTCGACCCGGCTCAGTGTCCGGGCGAACTCCGACTCGATGCGCTCGCCCAGCGGCTCGAGCCCCTCGCCGGTGAGCGCGGAGACGGGGAGGCCGCCGGGGTGGTCGAAGGCGAGCGCCAGCCGCTGCTCATCGTCGAGGGCGTCGACCTTGTTGAGGACGAGGAGGCGCGGCGCGTCGGTCGCCCCGAGCTCGTCGAGCACCGCCTCGACGGCGCGCTGCATCTCCTCGCGCTCCTCCTCCGGCGCCGAGGCGTCGAGGACGTGGACGATGAGGTTGGCGCGCCGAGTCTCCTCGAGCGTCGCCCCGAAGGCGTCGACGAGCTGGTGGGGCAGCTTGCGGATGAACCCGACCGTGTCGGTGAGCAGGTAGTCGCGACCGCCGAGGCGCAGGCTGCGCGTGGTCGGGTCGAGCGTGTGGAAGAGGCGATCGCGGACGCCGACCTCGGCGCCGGACAGCGTGATGAGGAGCGTCGACTTGCCGGCGTTCGTGTAGCCGGCGAGCGCGATCTCCGGCAGCTGCGCGCGCTCGCGCTCCTGGCGCATCACCGCCCGGCTCGACTCGACGCGATCGAGCCGGCGCTTGAGCGCGGAGATCCGGTCGCGGGCGAGGCGGCGGTCGGTCTCGATCTGCGACTCGCCCGGTCCGCGCGTGCCGATGCCGCCGCCGAGGCGCTCGAGGTGGGTCCACAGCCCCCGCATGCGCGCGAGGTTGTACTCGAGCTGGGCGAGCTCGACCTGGAGCTTGCCCTCGGCCGAGTGGGCGTGGCCGGCGAAGATGTCGAGGATCACCGCGGTGCGGTCGACGACCGGCACGCCGAGCTCCTGCTCGAGGTTGCGCTCCTGGCGCGGCGTCAGCTCGTCGTCGGAGGCGACGACGTTGGCGTCCGCCGCCTTGACCGCGGCCTTCAGCTCCTCGAGCTTGCCCGAGCCCAGGTAGGTGTTGGGATGGGGCTTGTCGCGCCGCTGGACCATCTCCCCCACGGTCGCGACGCCGGCGGTGTGGAGCAGCTCCTTGAGCTCCGAGAGGTCGTCGCCCTCGGGCAGCGCGGCGATCGCGAACGCACGCTGGCGGGCCCGCCCGCGGGGGGCGGCGCCGTTCGTCTCAAACGTCTCCGAGGTGCGTCCGTGGCGGGTGCGCTGCACTGATGCCAGTGTAGGCGGCTAGCGGTCGATCCCGCCGAGGACCGGGTCCAGCATCGCCAGCGTGGCGATGAAGTCCGCGATGTAGCTGTCCCGCGCCATCTCGCGGAACGCCTGGAGGTTGACGAAGCTCGGGTCGCGCATATGGACGCGGGCGGGCTTCGCCGAACCGTCGGAGCGCACGAAGCAGGCGAGCTCTCCGCGGGGCGACTCGATCGGGTAGTAGTACTCGCCGGGCGGAACGCGGAAGCCCTCGGTGACGAGCTTGAAGTGATGGATAAGCGCCTCCATGGACGTCGCGAGCTCGTGCCGCGGCGGCAGCGAGATCTTGCGGTCGGGCGTGATGTGGTCGCCCTCGGGCAGCCCGTCCAGCGCCTGCTCGACGATCCCGATCGACTCGTGCATCTCCGCCATGCGGACCCGGTAGCGGTCGTAGTTGTCGCCGATCGTGCCGACCGGGATCTTGAAGTCGAAGTCGTCGTAGGACGAGTACGGGTGCGCCTTGCGGAGGTCCCACGGGTTGCCCGCGGCGCGGAGCAGCGGCCCCGTGACGCCGAGCGCCAGGAGCGTCGGCTCGTCGACGATGCCCACGTGGCGCAGGCGCTTCAGCACGATCTCGTTCTGGTCGAGCAGCGCCTCGTACTGCTCCAGGCGCTCGTGCATGTCCTTCAGGAACCCGCGCACCTTCGCCTCGAACCCGCGCGGGATGTCCTCCATCACGCCGCCGACCTGGATGTAGCGCGTGTGCATCCGCGCGCCCGAGGACATCTCGAACAGGTCGAGGATCTGCTCGCGCTCGCGGAAGCCGTACCAGAACATCGAGATCGCGCCGAGGTCGAGGCAGCTCGTCCCCAGCCACACGAGGTGCGACGCGAGCCGGTTGAGCTCGAGGTGGATGACCCGCAGATACTGCGCGCGCTTGGGGATCTCGAGGCCGAGCAGCCCCTCGACGGCGCCGCAGTACGCCATCGCGTTGAAGTAGTAGGCGAGGTAGTCCATCCGCTCGACGACGGGGATGACCTTCCAGTAGGCCTTGTCCTCGGCGGTCTTCTCGATGCCGGTGTGGACATAGCCGATGATCGGCTTCAGGTCGCGGACGACCTCCCCCTCCAGCAGGACCATCAGCCGCAGCACCCCGTGCGTGGCCGGATGGTGCGGGCCCATGTTGATCGTCAGGAGCTCCTCGGCCGGCGCGTCCGGGGCGCGCTGGCGGGCGATCTGGTCCTCGATCGGCCCGAGGCCGACCTCGCTCCCGGTGACGCTCACGCGCCGCCCGTGTCGTCGGGGCCGAAGATGTTGACCGCTGCGGGGGTGGTCGCGAGCGCGTCTTCGAGGATCTCCTCGGTGCCGTGCGCGTCGTACCGCGTCCGCCACCCGGCGTCGGGGTCGGCCTGGATCATCTTCCGCAGCTTGAGGATGCCGTGCACGAGGGCCTCGGGCCGCGGCGGGCAGCCGGGAACGTGGACGTCGACCGGCATGAACTTGTCTGCGGGGACGATCGCGTAGTTGTTGAAGACGCCCTGCGAGGAGCAGCATGCGCCCATCGAGATCGCCCACTTCGGCTCGAGCATCTGGTCGTACAGCCGCCGGACGACCGGCGCCATCTTGATCGACACCCGGCCGGACAGGATGATCAGGTCGGCCTGCCGCGGCGACGCCCGCGCCGCCTCGTAGCCGAACCGGGCGATGTCGACGCGCGAGGCGATCGTGTGCATGAACTCGATCCCGCAGCAGGCGAGCCCGAACGTCAGCGGGAACAGCGAGTTCGACCGGGCCCAGTTGGCCGCCTTCTCCAGCGTCGTGAAGAGCACGCTCTCCTCGACGTACTGCTCGAGCTCCTCGGCCTCGAGGTCCCCCCGCAGCATGTCGCGGGCGCGCAGCTGTTGGGAGCGGAAGCTGCTCGGGGCGGTCGGATCGGTGAGTTCGCGGCGGATCTCCAAGCGGCTCATACCCTTTGGGAGCGGGACGTTTGGGCAACATAGCAGGCGCCAGACGCCGCCCTGCGGCCCCGTATACTCGGCGACGAGGACCACAACGATGGCCAACGTCTGGCAGGAGATCGTGCGTTCCGGCCACGCTCATGAGCGTGCCTCGGACAGCGAGCGCGAGCACGTCATCGCCGAGCTGCGGCTCCACTGCGCGGAGGGCCGCCTCGGCGCGGATGATCTCGAGGATCGCGTCGGCCGCGCGATGCAGGCGAACACGCGCGGCGAGCTCGACGCCGTCCGCAGCGACCTGCCTTCGCTCGCCGGCCGCCGCCGCTTCCGCTCGTTCGTCCGCTTCCAGCGCTGGCTGCTCCGCGCGCACGCCGCCACGTTCGCGGTGGTCAACGGCGTCCTCGTCGGGCTGTGGGCGATCGTCGGCGGCCCGTTCTGGCCGGCCTTCTCGCTCGTCCCGTGGGCCGCCGTGCTCGGGATGCACTTCGCGGGGTACCGCGCCCTGCGCCGGCGCCTGGCGCTGCCCGCCGGCCGGCAGCGCCGGCTCCTCGGGCCCTAGGAGGCGCCTGAAAAAGTCCGGCACGCCCGGATGCGGCCGTGGACACGTCGCCGGATCGGCCGCCGAATCCTCGGAAATACCACCAGTATTCCGTTCGGCTTCGCCGACCGCCCGGCTCGGTCCACGACCACCCCGGACGCACCGTCCTGTTTTTCAGGACCCTCCTAGCCCGCGAAGTGGCGGACGAGCGTCGGGTCGAGGAAGACCCGCAGGCCCGTGATCGCGTCGCCCTCGACGTCGAGGACGAGGACGCCGTGCGGGGCCCCGCTCTCGCGCTCGTACATCGCGACCGCAGGCTGGCCGTTGGCGCGCGTCGGGACGACGCGCACCTCCCGGATACGGCGCTCGCGGAAGAAGTCGCCGACGGCCTCCGCCCCGCGCACGGCCGGCTTCGGCGGCATCGTCAGCGTCGCGTCCTCGCGCAGCAGCGCCACGATCCCGTCGACGTCCGCTCGCTCCCACACGTCGACGTAGCGGCGCAGCAACTCGCGCTCGGTGGGTCCGGCCGACCGCGTCGAGGCGGCGGGAAGCTCGTCGTCGATCGTGGCGCGCGCCCGCTGCAGCGCGCTGTTGACCCCCGCGACGGTCGAGTCGAGGAGCTCGGCGACCTCGGGCGCGGTCCAGCCGAGGACGTCGCGGAGGATCAGCACCGCGCGCTGGCGCCCGGGCAGCTTCTGGATCGCGGTCAGCAGCGCGAGCTCCATGCCCTCGTGGATCGCGTAGCGGGCGACGGGGTCGTACGTCGGCGAGGCCGCCTCTTCGACGCGCTCGTCCGGGAACGGCTGCACCGGCGCCGGGCGACGGGGTCGCCGCTCGAGCTCGTCCAGGCAAGCGTTCGTCGCAATCCGGTAGAGCCACGTCGGGACCGACGCGCGGCGCTCGAAGCGGTCGAGCGCCCGCCAGGCCCGTAGCAGCGTCTCCTGCACGATGTCCTCGGCGTCCTGCGGGGAGCCGAGCATGCGGTAGCAGTGGACCTCGAGCGCCCGGCGATAGGGCTCGACGAGCTGGCGGAAGGCGCGCTCGTCCCCGGCCTGGGCCGCGGCGATGAGGGCGCGCGTATCGGCGGTGTCGGAGACGGGGGTGCTCACACGGGGTTAGACGGTCGCACAGCCGAGAACTCATCGGTGACTTTCCGGCGAGGCGGTCGTCCAAATCCGCATGAAGAACTCCAAGACCGCGTGGGTGCTCGCACTCACCTCAATCGCCTCGTTCATGGTCGCGCTCGACACGCTCGTCGTCTCCACGGCGCTCAGCACGATCCGGGTTCATCTCCACGCTTCCGTGGCGCAGCTGGAGTGGACCGTCAACGCCTACAACCTGTCGTTCGCCGTCCTCCTGCTCACGGCCGCCGCGCTCGGCGACCGGCTCGGACGCCGGCGAGTCTTCGCCGCGGGCCTCGGCCTGTTCGCGGTGGCCTCGGCCGCGTGCGCGCTGGCGCCGAGCGTCGGCTGGCTGATCGCGGCGCGGGCCGTGCAGGGAGCGGGCGCGG
>JAOPZQ010000496.1 GCA_025964075.1 Solirubrobacterales bacterium
CGTCGCCGGCCTGCTGGCGGTGCTCGCCGCGCTGACGGTGACGTCGGTGCGGGCGCCCGCCGGCACTCGCGTGGCGATGCATCGAGGTTAGGGTGACCCGGGATGCCGGAGCCGACGATCGATCACCGGCGGGCGGTCGCCGAGCGGAACCTGGAGGCGATCCTCGACGCGGCCGAGCGGCTCCTCGAGCGGAGAGCTCAGGCGAGCATCACCGCGGTGGCCACCGAGGCCGGCCTCTCCCGGGTCACCGTGTACGCCCACTACAAGACGCGCGTGCAGTTGCTCGAGGCGGTCGTCGCGCGCGCCGTCGAGCGGGCTGCCGTGGCGCTCGAAGAGGCCGACCCGGAGAGCGGCCCGCCCCTCGAAGCGCTGGACCGGATGATCGCCGTCGCCTGGCGGGACCTCGATCGCAACGCCGCGATCGCCCAAGCCACCGCGGATCAGCTCACCCCGGCCGCGATGGCCCGGAGCCACCAAGCCGCGTTCCGCTCGCTCCACAAGCTCGTGGCCCGCGGACGCGACGCCGGCGCCTTCCGCACCGACGTCCCCGGCGAATGGCTGATCACGAGCTGCTTCGCCCTCGTGCACGCCTGCGGCGACGAGGTGCGCGCCGGCAAGCTGAAGGCTGCGGACGCACCCGGGATCCTCCAGGCGACCCTCCGCGACGTGTTCGCCGGCGGGACCGACGGTGTGCGTCCCCAAGCCGCTCGCCGTCGACCTCGGCGCGAAGCGGGGTGATGCGCCCGGCCATCGTGTCGACTGCTTGCCGCATCCAGCGCGCTCGATACCGTTCGCGCGATTCGACCCTCCATGTCCGAAAGGTCCAGCCCATGAAGCGTCTGCTCCTCGCCGCGATTCTCGCGGCGGTGCTCGTCGTGCCCAGCTTCGCGGACGGCGCCGGCAGCCGCCCCGTGCGCGTCACGGATTCGTTCGCCCCCACCGCCACGGGCACCGTCGTCACCAGCGGGGCGACGTCGCGGCTGCTGCTCGACGTCAAGAATGCGCTCGCCGGCGCGGGCTCCGCGTCGCTCGCGCTCACCCCGACGACCGGCGGCACGGTGGCCAAGGGCTGGCTGTACGACGGGCAGGGCGCGCTGCGCCTCCGCTTCGTCTTCACGCTCGCCGCGCCCGCCGCCGACGGGAGCAGGGCGATCACCGCCACCGGCAAGGTCCTCACGGGCACCGGCGTCTATGGCCACGCGCGCGGCAGCTTCAAGGTGTCGGGCAGCCGCTCGGCGACTGGTGTCGACACCCTGAAGCTCAAGGGACGCGTCACGCACGACTTCGTCCCGCCGCCCGTCGGCTCCGGCCGGGGGCAGTGAGCCTGCCGCGGTGACCTGCGCCGCCTGCGGGCACGCCAACCGCGCCGGAGCGCGGTTCTGCGACGCCTGCGGCGCGCCCCTCGCCGTGGCGGCCTGCGGAGGCTGCGGCTCCGAGCTGCGCCCCGGGGCGCGGTTCTGCGACAACTGCGGGATGCCGGTGGCGGCCGCGCCGGCGTCGCCGGCGACGCTCGCGCCGCCCCCGGGAGCGACCGATCGCCGCCGGCGGATCACGGTCCTGTTCGCCGATCTGGCGGGCTCGACGGCGATGCAGGAAGCGCTGGATCCCGAGACCGTGCGGCGGATGATGGGCCGCTGGACGGAGGCGATGCGGGCAGCGATCGAAGCGCACGGCGGGCTGATCGACCACTTCGCCGGGGACGGGATCGTCGCCACCTGGGGCGCCGCGGCGGTGCGCGAGGACGACGCGGTCCGCGCCGTGCGCGGCGCCTGGGCGATGCGCACGGCGCTCGACGCCATCAACGGCGAGCTGCAGCAGCGCTTCGGCGAGCGCCTGCGCATGCGCACCGGCGTGCACACCGGCGACGTCGTCATCAGCGCCGACGGGTTCATCGTCGGCGACACGATGAACACGGCCGCGCGGCTGGAGCAGAACGCTCCGGAGGGCGAGGTCCTCGTCGGTCCGCTGACGTGGCGCCTGGTGCGCGACCACGCGCAGCTCGAGCCGGTCGATCCGATCGTCGCGAAGGGCAAGCGCGAGGAGCTCCCCGCGTGGCGGATCGCGTCGCTCCAGGCGCCGGCCGCCGCGCCGGCGATCCCGTTCGTCGGGCGAGAGGCCGAGCTCGCCCGCCTGCGCGTGGCCTTCGAGGAGGCGGTCGCGACGCGCCGCTGCCAGCTGGCGGTGGTCCTCGGGTCGCCGGGCCTCGGCAAATCGCGACTGGCCGAGCAGTTCGCCGCCGGACTGGCCGGCCGGCCGCGGATCGTCCGGGGCAGCTGCCCCGCGTACGGGGAGGGCATGACGTACGCGCCGGTCGCCGAGGTGGTCCGCGACCTGGCCGGCATCGGCCACGGCGACGACCCGGCCACGCGGCTGCTCGCGGTACTGGGCCCCGACGATCCGCAGGGAGCGCGTGTGATCGCGGGCCTGCTCGGGATCCTCGGCGCCGGGGAGCAGACGCCGGCCGAGGAGACGTTCTGGGCGGTGCGCACGCTGCTCGCGCGCGCCGCCGGGGAGAGGCCGCTGGTCGTGGTGTTCGACGACCTGCACTGGGCCGCGCCGCAGTTCCTCGATCTCGTCGAGCACGTCGAGGCCTGGCTGACGGACGCGCCGGTGCTCGTCGTGGCGCTGGCGCGCCCCGAGCTGCGGGAGATCCGCGAGGCGCTCACCCGGCCCCGCGGGCACACGGTCGTCGAGCTCGACGTCCTGGCCGCCGCCGAGAGCGAGCGGCTCGTCGAGAAGCTGCTCGACGGCACCAGCCTCCCACCGAGCGTGCTCGAGATCGCCGCCGGCAATCCGCTGTTCCTGACCGAGCTGGTGCGGATGCTCGTCGACGACGGGATCCTCGAGCATCGCGCCGGCGCCTGGGTGCTCGTGGGCGATGCCGAGCCCGCGATCCCGGCGACGATCTCGGCGCTGCTCGCGGGCCGTCTGCAGCGGCTGCCCGACGACGAGCGGGCGATCGTCGAGCGCGCCGCGGTGGTCGGGCGGCAGTTCTACCGCGGAGCGGTCGCGGAGCTGGCGCCCGCGGCGGTCGCCTCGACGCTCGATCGTCACCTCGAGACGCTGCGGCGCAAGGAGCTCGTCGAGCCCGAGGGCGTCTACTGGATGGACGAGCCGATCTACCGCTTCCACCACGTCCTCATTCGCGACGCCGCCTACGAGGGACTGCTGAAGGAGGCCCGGGCCACGCTGCACGAGCGCTTCGCGACGTGGCTGGAGCGCAAGGCCGGCGAGCTCGCGGGCGAGCACGAGGAGGTGATCGCCTTCCACCTCGAGCAGGCGCACGCCCTGCGCCTGGCGCTGAACGCGCGCGAC
>JAOPZQ010000531.1 GCA_025964075.1 Solirubrobacterales bacterium
CGCTGGCGCGGTAGGTCGGCGTCCGTGGCCGGCGCGCCCCGCACCCGGCGCCGGGCGCGGCTGGCCAGCTGGCGGGCCGCGTCGGGCGTGCGCTCGATGATCGGCGCGATCTCTCCGAACGGGACGCCGAACATGTCGTGCAGGACGAACGCGAGCCGCTCCTTCGGCGCCAGCGTGTCGAGCACGACGAGGAGCGCGAGGCCGACCGAGTCGGCGAGCAGCGCCTCGCGTTCGGGGTCGGGAGACGTCGTGTCGACGGTCACGACGGGCTCGGGCAGCCAGCTGCCGACGTAGTCCTCGCGCCGTGCGTTGCGGGTTCGGAGCATGTCGAGCGAGACCCGGGCGACCACCGTGGTCAGCCAGCCGGCCAGGTTCTCGATCGCGTCGGCGTCGGACCGGTTGAGGCGCAGCCACGCCTCCTGCACCGCGTCCTCGGCCTCGGTCGGCGAGCCGAGCATCCGGTAGGCGACCGCTTGCAGTCGCGCGCGCTGCTCCTCGAACTGAGCTGCGATCAAGTTGTTCTCGTCCACGGTCACATCCTCTCGTCGCGGTCCGTCAAAGGGGTGACGAATCCGAACCCGCCGGTGTGACGACCGGCCCCACCCCTTAGTTCCGCGACTTCCCGGAGGCCCTCCACATGGCGTCAGCCACCCCCGAATCTTCCTTTCTCGCGACGCGTCGCGGCAAGCTCACGCTCGCGCTGCTCGCCGGCATCGCGTTCCTCGACTTCGTCGACGCCTCGATCGTCAACGTCGCGCTCCCCTCGATCCGCCGTGATCTGCACTTCTCCGTCCAGGGCCTGCAATGGGTCCCCAGCGCCTACCTCCTCACCTACGGCGGCTTCATGCTCCTCGGCGGCCGCGCCGCCGACCTCCTCGGCCGCCGCCGCGTCCTCGTCGCCGGCATCTCACTGCTCGGCATCTCATCACTGATCGGCGGCTTCGCCGGCACCTCCGGCCTCCTCGTCGCCGCCCGCCTCGCGCAAGGCCTCGGCGCCGCGATGACACTCCCCGCCGCCCTTTCCATCCTCACGACCACCTTCAAAGAAGGCAGTGACCGCAACAAGGCCCTCGGCATCTGGGGCGCCGCCGGCGGACTCGCATCCGCAGCCGGCGTCCTCCTCGGCGGCCTCCTCACCGCAGGCCCCGGCTGGCGCTGGGTGATGTTCGTCAACCCGATCGCCTGCATCCTCGTCCTCGCCGCGATCTACCGACTCATCAACGGCGAGCGCCGCCACGCCCAACTACGGAACTTCGACGTCCTCGGAGCGATCCTCGTGACCGGTGGAATGCTGCTCCTCGTCTACACCCTCATCAAGGCACCCACCTACGGCTGGGGCGACACCCGCACCATCACCCAACTCGCCGCAGCACTCGCACTCCTCGCCGCATTCGTGATCAACGAACAACGCACCAAGAACCCGCTCGCGCCACTCTCGATCTTCCGCATCAACGGCCTCGCATTCTCCGACGCCACCCAACTCATCGCCTTCGCCGGCTTCCTCGCGATGTTCTTCTACCTCACCCTCTACATGCAGAACATCCTCGGCTACTCCCCCATCCAGACCGGCGCCGCCTACCTGCCCCTCACCTTCGCCATCGGCATCGCCGCCGGCATCTCCTCCCAACTCATATCCCGCATCGGCACCCGACCCATCATCGTCACCGGCGCCCTCATCTCCGCCGCCGGCCTCTACTGGCTCTCACGCATCCCCGTCCACGGCACCTACCTCACCAACCTCCTCCCCGGCATGCTCATCCTCTCCCTCGGCTTCGGCCCCGTCTTCGTCGGCGTCACCACCGCCGCCAACGCCGGCGTCCCCCCCGACAAAGCCGGCCTCGCCGCCGCCCTCCTCAACGCCTCCCAGCAACTCGGCGGCGCCCTCGGCCTCGCCATCTTCTCCGCCCTCGCCACCAACCGCACCCAACACCTCCTCACCACCCACACTCCACCCCCCCAAGCACTCACCGCCGGCTTCCAACGCGCCCTCCTCACCGGCAGCATCTTCATCCTCGCCGCCGCCATCATCGCCCTACGCGCCACCAACACCCGCGGCGAAGCGCCGCAGGACACATTCCCTCCGTCCACGGCCGTGCCGGACGCGGCGTGAGGCTGGCCCTGAGCGACTACGGCGGGACCCCTCGCTACGCTGGAAGTGCTCCGATCAACGGAAGGAGGGTGAGCCCGTGCTCACTGTCACCCGAACGGCCGCCGAGGTGCTGGACTCGATCGTCGCCTCGACGCCCGAGCCCGACAGCGTAGGAGTGCGCATCAGCCGGATCGCCGGCAGCGACGGCGAACCGGCCCTGAAGTTGGCGGCGGTGGAGTCGCCTGACCCCGAAGACGAGATCATGGACCGGGGCGCGGAGCACGCCTCCCTGTTCATCGAGCCCGCGGCGTCGGCAATGCTCGACGGCAAGGTCCTCGACGCCCGCGTCGAGGGTCAGCAGGTCGCCTTCATGCTGGCCGACGCCGAAGGCTGACGCGGCCGAGGGGCGTAGGGAGCGGCGCCGCGATCGAGCGCCCGAGGGCGCTCGCGACGCCGCTCCTGCGCTCGTTTCGCAAGGACGGGAGGAGGCTTGCGCCGTCTACTCGTCGCTCCCGGGCTTCGGCACCCGGTATCCCGTCGTGCTGCCCACCTCGACCTTCTCGGCGAGGCCGTCGGCCGTGAGCTTCGCGAGCGTCGCGTAGGTGACCGTCTTCTTGACCCCGGTCACCGAGGCGATCTCGGCCACGCTGACGCCGGGACGCTCGGCGACCACGTCGAGGATCCGGCGGCGGTTCTCGCCGCGCGGCGCGCGGGGCCCCGGTGACTTCGCGGGCGACCGGCGTGTTCTCCGCGCCGTGCGCTCCGCTGCCGTCGATGGCGTGCTCGGGCGCCCGTTGGCCCCGAGCGCCGCGCGCGCCTTGACGAGGCGCTCGTGCTCGTCGAACGCCGAGCGCAGCTCGGTGAGTCGCCGATCGATGTCCGCGGTGATGCGGTCGAGGAGGTCGGTCACGGTAGGTCCTTCGTTCCGATTCAGCAGAGCGCCGAGAGTATCCAAGCGCTCAGGTGCCGGGGACCCGAGCGAGAACCAGCTTCCGAACGTCAAGCGAGCTGCGACCTGCATCGCTGCCTCGTCGGCTCGGAGCCCAGCGGAACTGAGCCGGACCCGTCGGTCTACGCGGAGCGACCCGCGGGCTCGTCCCGCTTCAGCGCGCCGGCGGCCGGCGTGTAGATGCTCTCGTGCCCGTCGTCCCATCGGATTCGATACCGGGGATGGGGGTCGTCGCGCACCACCTCCTCCACCACACCGCGGCGGACGGCGCGGTCGGTCGACTCCGCCTCGACGAGGACGTGATCTCCAGGGGAGAAAGCCATGACTGTCCTTTCGGCGACTTCGGATCGAGGTTACCTCGCGCGGACCCGGTGGTCGAGCCGACTCGGCAACGACATCGCGACCGACGTCGAGTCGCCCGGCATGGGCGTGATCAGGGAGGCCGTCCAGCCCCGTTGGATCTCGTCGAGCCCGCCGAGGTCTCGCGTGCTCGCGACGAGCCGGCGGATGAGGGTGTCCTCGGGACCCAGGGCGAACGCACCGTCTGGCGCCTGACCGGCGACACCGTAGCGGCCGAGGGTGGCGACCGCCTTGGCGTCACCGACGACGGCGAGGCTACGCAAGGCCGCGTGATCGCCCGTGTCGACGGTCTCGTCGAGGATCGGCCTCGTGCCGCGCGCGACGCGGGTCCGGCTGTGCGCGTGGCCGGGCGGCTCGCCGTGGCGCCCGAACACGAGCGTGTCGCGGTGCACGACGCGCGCTCCCGCGCCGATGACGATCGTCACCCGCCGCTCGAGCCGGGCGCCGGCGGCGATGACCAGCGGCTGCTCGGCGAACGCGAGACGCGCGCCGTCGCCGACGTCGAGCTCGATCAACTGGCGCGCCCGTGCGCCGGGGTGGGCGAGTGTCGCGGAGATGTCGGCGAGCTCGAGCGCGGCCCCCGGCTCGACGCGCACCGTCAGTCGCACGTCGTCGCCGCCGACGAGGTACGCGGCGGTCTGCACGATCGCGACGCGAGCGGCGCTCTCGCCCGAGCCGCGGACCTCGCGAAGACCCAGCGGCGGCGTGCTGCGCAGCTCGCGAACGACGCTGCGCCCGTCCCCGGCGCGCGTGACGACCAGGGACGTGGAGCCGTCAGTGCCCGTGGGCGTGACCGTCGACGTGGACGTGGGGCACGGTAAACGCGCACCGCGACTCTGAGTTCGGACTCCGCGTCGAGATCGCCTCGACCGCGGGGCCAAGCGCGCTCGAGCGGGTCACGCGCGCGGCTAGGACCGACGTGAGACGCTGGCCTCGAGCCGGAGGAAGCTAAGGAAGCGGAGGCAGACCATCATGGACCACGATCAGATGCTCGAGGTGGCCCTCGAAGAGGCAAGGGTCGGGCTGCATGAGGGGGGCATTCCGATCGGGAGTGCGATGTTCGACGCGTCGGGCGTCATCCTCGGGACCGGGCATAACCAGCGCGTCCAGCGGGGGGACCCTTCCGCTCATGCCGAGGTCGAGGCGTTTCGAGCAGTGGGCCGGCGGCGTTCATACCGGGACACGATCATCTCGACGACCCTGGCTCCGTGTTGGTTCTGCAGCGGCCTGATCCGCCAGTTCCGAATCGAAGCGGTGGTCGTCGGGGAGTCACGGACGTTCCGGGGAGGGATCGACTGGCTGCGCGAGTGCGGCGTGCGCGTCATCGACCGCGACTCGGACGAGTGCGCCCAGCTTCTGCAGTCCTTCATCGCCGACCATCCCGAGATCTGGGACGAGGACATCGGCGAGTAGCTGGTCATCCCCGTCTGCGGAGGAGGCGGCTGAATGGGTCGGAGTACGGTCGAAAGGGCTTGGGGAACGCTGCGATCGCGCGCGCGACGTTGCCTTTCGTCAGGAGTGCGATCGGGGCATCGACTCTCGCCGGCAACCTCGCGCCGCGGCCCGCCGCCGCGCACGCCTCGACTGCCATCTGTCCCATCACGTACGGGTACTGGGACACGGTCGCGCTCATCGATCCCGCCCGGACGGCGTCGAGCGCTTCGGCGATGCCGTCCAGTCCGATGATCCTGACCTTGCCGGTCATGCCCGCGGCGCGGACGGCGTCGGCGATCCCCAGCGCCATCAGGTCGTTGGCGGCGAAGAAGCCGGCGAGATGCGGGTGCGTGCGAAGGGTTCGCTCCGCCGCGATCTCGGCCGTCGTGCGGTCGTAGTCGGCGTTGACTCGCGCGACCACTCTCAAGCGTGATCCCCGGATGCCACGCTCGAATCCGCCCAACCGGAGGCCGCTGTTGACGTTGTCGGCCCAGCCGCCGACGAGCGCCACCTCGCCGCCGCCGGGGAGGACGGATGCCATCCGGGCGCCGGCCAGCCTTCCGGCCGCGAAGTCGTCCGTTCCGATGTAGGTCCCGACGCGAACACGCGCGCGCGAGGCGACGGCAGGGTCGATCGGGCTGTTGAGGACGATCGGACGCCCAACGCCACGCAAGGCGGCCGCGAGGTTGGTCGCCGTGATCGGGGCGACCACGTAGCAGTCGTCCCTCGCGGCGACGAGCGCTCGGACCTGCGCGGCCTGACCGGCGAGATCGGCGTTGCTCGTCACCGATCGGACCGTCGCACGCACCTCGAGTCGCCCCGCGTGGGCCCTCGCGCCTTCGTAGATGGCCACGAAGAACGGGTTGTCGAGGGCATTGAGGACGACGCCCATCCGGACGGGGTCGCGCACGGCTCCGACGGCGCGGACCGGCGCGGGTTCGGCTCCGACGGCGCGCACGGGCGCGAGTTCGGCTCCAACGGCCCCCCCGGCGAGAAGAACCACCGAGACGGCCACAGTCGCGATCGGCCAAGCCTTCACCTAGCACCCTCTCGATCGAGTGCTCACGACACCAGTGTCGTGATCCGCAAGTTCGGGGGCAGCTTCGCGACGTATGGACGCGCCTGACGGCACCCGCTCGCGAATCTGAACCCGAATTTCCGGCTCACAACGCTAGCGCACTGGCACCGACGTTCGAGAGCGCCTTCCGCCGGGGACTCCGAAGGAGGAGAATTGTCTGGGTCTCCCGGAAAGGTGGGACCGTGTCGCCGCGACAGATCGCACCAGTAGCGTTGGCCCTCGCGCTGACCGTTGCGGGCTTCTTCGGCGCCCGCCTTCTCGGCGAGCGAGACGCACGACGCGACTCGGAGCACCGCGCCGACGTCGCGGCCGCGCAGATCCGCGGGCGCGTCGAGGAGGGGGTCTCCCTCGCCGAGAGCCTCCGCCGGTTCATGGTGGGCGTCCCCGGGGGCGGGGTCACGAGCGAGGAGTTCGCGAGCAACGCCTCGAGATGGCTCAACCCGGCGGGCTTCCCAGCCGCCGCGTGGGTCGAGCAGGTTCCCGCCTCCCGGCGTGCGACGTACGAGCGGCGGATCGCCCACCCCATCGTGACACGCGACCGGCGAGGCACGATTGTGCCGGTCGGATCGCGGTCGTCCTATCTGCCGGCGACGCTGGTCTCGGGCATCCCCCCGATGGCGGTGGCCGGGACCGATCTCCGCGGCGAATCCGGGATGGCTGCGGCGCTGAGGCGTGCGAGCACCCTCTATGACGCGGGCGCAACCCCTCTGGCAACCCGACGAGACGGCACCAAGGGCCTCTTCCTCATCAAGTTCGCTCCGCGTCTCGCCGGCGGGGTCGTCGAACCGGGGTTCGTGGTGGTGTTCGTATCGGAGCTGTGGCTGCGCGCGGCGGCTTCGGACACGGCGACGTTGCTGCTGACGGTCGGCGGCGCCTCCACCGGACATCGTGGGGGAGCGGCAGCCGTGCGCAAGACGTTCACCGAGGCGGGACAGCGATTCGACGTCGCGGTGCCGCGGAGATCCGTCCAGGGCGCCGCGGCGGTGCTGCCTTGGCTCATCCTCGCGGCGGGCCTCGGCCTCACCGCTCTCGCGTGCGCGCTCGGGGTGAACGCGGCGCGGCGAGCGAGGGCGCAGGACGAGCTCGACCGCATCTTCACACTCTCTCCCGACCTGATCACGGTCGCCGACTTCGACGGACACTTCACGCGCGTGAACCCGGCCGTCGAGCAGGTTCTCGGCTACACGGAGGAGGAGTTCCTCGGGCGCCCGTACCTCGACCTCGTCCATCCGGACGACCGTGAGAGGACGGCGGCGGAGGCGGCCGCCATCGAGCAGGGCAAGACGACGCTGTCGTTCGAGAACCGCTTCGTCGGCAAGGACGGGTCGCCCAGAGTGCTCGAGTGGACGTCGACGCCTGTCGTCGAGGACAGGCTCATGTACGGGGTGGCACGCGACGTGACGGAGCGCCGGCAGGCGGAGACCGAGCTGCGACGGCTTGCGGGCGAGCACGCGGCGCTGCGTCGCGTGGCGACGCTGGTCGCGAAGGGCGTGTCGGGCGCGGACGTCTTCTCAGCCGTCGCCGAGGAGGTGGGGCGGCTCCTCGACGCCCAGGCCACGACGATCGCGCGGCTGGAGCCCGACGGCACGATGGTCATCGTGGCCAGCAGCGGGACCGCGAGCGACGAGCTGCCGGTGGGCAGTCGAACGACGCTCGAGTCGAACATGGTGATGAGCAGGGTCGTACGAACCGGCCGGTCGGCTCGCGTCGACGACTACAGCCACGCGTCCCTGTTCGTCGGCCGGAGGGCGCAACGGATGGGGATTCGTTGCGCCGTGGGAGTCCCGATCATGGTCGAGGGCTCTCTCTGGGGCTCGGTCGCCGCCGGGACGGAGCGCGAGCAGTTCCCGGCCGACGCCGAGCAGCGCATGGCGGAGTTCACGGAGCTCGCGGGGACCGCGCTTGCGAATGCCGAGAGCCGGTCCGAGCTGACGGCATCCCGGGCGCGCGTGGTCGCGGCCTCGGACGAGACTCGCCGTCAGATCGAGCGGGACCTGCACGACGGAGCGCAGCAGCGCCTCGTCCACACCGTGATCACCCTCAAGCTGGCGCGTCGGGCGCTTCAGGCAGACGACGAGGCCACGCCCGTGCTCGTGGCCGAGGCGCTCGCCCACGCCGAGCAGGCGACCTTCGAGCTGCGCGAGCTCGTGCAGGGGATCCTTCCCCCGGTGCTCACGCACGGTGGCCTACGCGCGGGAGTGGAGGCGCTGGCCTCACGCACGCCGGTACCGGTCGAGATCGGCGTGGCGGTGGGCCGGCTCCCCGCCGCGGTCGAGGCAACCGCGTACTTCGTCGTCGCCGAGGCACTGACCAACGTGGCCAAGCACTCGGGTGCGAGGCAGGCCACGGTCCTGGCGCGCGTCGAAGACGGCACCCTCCGGGTCCAGGTGCGCGACGACGGCGTCGGCGGCGCCCGGCCCGACGGCAGCGGCTTCGTCGGCCTGGCGGACCGGCTCGCCGTGC
>JAOPZQ010000397.1 GCA_025964075.1 Solirubrobacterales bacterium
GCTCCGAAGGCGAGAGGGTCGGCTCGGTCGCGAGGTCGAGGGGCAACTCGGGCAGCGCCTCCGGCGCGCCCCACACCCCGGCGGCCAGGCCGGCGAGCGTGGCGGCGCCCACCGCGGTGGAGTCGGCGCGGGCCGTGCGCTGCGCGCGAACGCCGGCGAGGTCGGCGAGCCGCTGCACGACCCAGCTCGACTGCGAGAGGCCGCCGTCGACGAACAGCGTGTCGACCCGCTCCCCGATCGCCTCCAGCGCGTCGGCGACCTGGTGGAGCACACCGTCGACGACGGCACGCGCGAGGTCGGCTCGGGTCGTGCTCAGGCGCAACCCGAGGATCGCGCCGGCGGCGCCCGCATCCCAGGTCGGGGTGCCGAGGCCCTGGAGGGCGGGGACGCACACGATGCCCGGATGGCCCCCTGCGGTGGAGAGCAACCCGTCGAGCTCCGGGCCGGCGGGCAGCGCGCCGATCCGGGCGAACCAGTCGGTGGCCGCGCCGGCCGTCGGGACGAATCCCTCGAGGGCGTAGGTGGTCGTCGCCGCTCGCCGCCAGGCGCAGGAGGCGAGGACGCCCGCCGGCGGATGCGGCGGCTCACCCCCCGCGTTCGCGAGGACGAACGCGCCGGTTCCGAGCGTCACCTTCGCGGCGCCCTCGGCCCAGCAGCGCAGCCCGAACAGCGACGCCTGCTGATCGCCGGCGGCGGCGCGCACCGGGACTCCGGCACCGACCTCGGCCTCGATCCGGTCCGAGTCCACCACGGGCGGCAGCAGCGCCCGTGGCACCCCGAACAGCGCGAGCAGATCGTCGTCCCAGTCGCGCCCGCCGAGCGCGCACAGCAGCGACCGCCCCGCGTTGCCCACGTCCGTGACGTGGATCCCCGCCATGCGGTGCAGCAGCCACGAGCCGACGTCGCCATAGGCGAGGCGCCCCTCCTCGGCGGCCGCGCGGGCGCCCTCGACGCGGTCGAGAAGCCAGCCCAGCTTCGTCGCCGGGAACGTGGCGTCGAGCTGGAGCCCGGTGCGCTCGCGCACGAAGTCCGCGGCGTCGCGCAGCGAGGCGGACGCGTCGTCGGTCCGCCGGTCCTGCCAGACGATCGCGGGGTGCACGGCGCGGCCGGTGGCGCGGTCCCAGACGACGAACGTCTCGGTCTGGTTGGCGATGCCGAGCGCCGCCACGTCGCGCGCGCCGGCGCCCGCGGCGGCCAGCGCTCCGGCGATCGCCTCCTCGGCCGACGAGGCGATCGCCTCCGGGTCCTGCTCGACCAGTCCCGGGCCGGGAAAGGCGCACTCGACCGGGACGGAGAACGCGCCGCGCTCGCGCAGGTCGCCGTCGAGCGCCGCGCAGCGCGTGCTCGACGTGCCCTGGTCGAGGCCGAGGACGAGCTCGCTCATCGCGGCACCGGCGCCTGCGCGAGCACCGCGCGGTAGGCGGCGAGGGCCCGCTCGTCGTCGGTCTCGGCCTCGGCCGCGCGCTGCGCCGCGACCCGTGTCCGCCACGCCTCGACCTCGCGACGCCTCCGCTCGGGGTCCCAGTCGAGCGCGTCGGCCATCAGCGCCGCCGCGGGCGCGGCCGCGCTCACCCCGCGATCGGGCGCGGTGATCGCCAGGCGCGTGCGCCGCTCGAGCACGTCCTCGAGATGCAGCGCGCCCTCGTGCGTGCACGCGTGCACCACCTCGGCGGCCAGGTGCCCGCCTCCGCCCGGCAGCGGCTCGGCCAGCTCAGGGCGAGCCTCGACCAGGGCGGCGAGCTCCTGGTCGCGGCCGCCGAGCAGCGGGACCTCGCGCGTCACCGAGGGCGCCGCCGTGCCCAGCGCGCGGGCGACGGCGTCGACGAGGTCGGCGGCCATCACCCGGTACGTCGTGTACTTGCCGCCGGCGATCGTCGTGAGCCCCGGCGACGGCGACTCGACGACGTGCTTTCGGCTGATCCGGGTCGTGTCGCCGCTCGCGGCGTCGGCGACGAGCGGCCGCAGCCCGGCCGTGACGCCGTGGACGTCCTCGCGGCGCAGCGGCGAGGCGAGCAGCGCGTTGGCTCGCGCGAGCAGGTAGTCGACGTCGGCGCCGGTCGCGACGACCTCGTCCGGTCCCGCGGCCCACGGGGTGTCGGTGTCGCCGATCAGCCAGCCGCCGTGGAACGGGACGACGAACAGGACGCTCTTCTCGGTCCGGGCGAGGACGCCGGTCTCCATCGGGATCCGGTCGCCGGCGACGAACACGTGCACGCCCTTCGACGGCACGATGCGCTTGGAGGACCGGCCGCCGGCCAGCGTCCGCAGGCCGTCGGTCCACGCGCCCGCCGCCCCGGCGACGTGCCGCGCGCGCAGGACGAGCGGCTCGCCTGTCTCGGCGTCGACGGCCTCGACCTCCCCCGGCCCCCGGAAGCCGGTCACGCGCACGCGCGTGGCGACGTGGGCGCCGTGCGCCGCCGCGGTCCGCGCCACCACGGCCACCATGCGCGCGTCGTCCTCCGCGGCGTCGTAGAACTGGACCGCGCCCACGAGCGCGTCGGCCCGCAGCGCCGGCGCGATCTGCAGCGCGCGGCGCCGGCCGAGGTGACGGTGGC
>JAOPZQ010000564.1 GCA_025964075.1 Solirubrobacterales bacterium
CGCAGACGCCAGAGCAGCTCGCCGTAGGCGACGTCGAGCGCGATCACGTGCGCGGCGTCGCGCTGGAGCAGGCAGTCGGTGAAGCCGCCGGACGACGCCCCGACGTCGAGCCCGCGCCGCCCCGCCGGGTCGAGGCCGAACGCCTCGAGCGCGTTGGCGAGCTTCACCCCGCCGCGCGAGACGTACGGAGGCTCCTCGTCGAGCAGCACCCGGATCGCCTCGTCGACGAGCTGGCCCGGCTTGTCCGCTCGGTGCCCGTCGTCGCCGAGCTTGACATGGCCGGCGATCACCGAAGCCGCGGCGCGGCTTCGCGAGTCGAACAGCCCGCGCTCGGCGAGCAGCGTGTCGAGCCGGACCTTGCCCATGCGAGGTGAACGGTAGCCGTGCGGGCGGTACGAGGGTCTGCCGGGCACGGGAGCCCCGTCCCGACCCCGTGTGATCACCCTCACACACTCGCCGCTCGGCGAGGGGAACACTTGTTCGCGATGACGGTATTTCGTGCCATCTCGCTGTCGGCCCACGGAGCCATCGAGATCGTCCTCGGCTTTGCGACGATGGTCGCGCCGTTCCTCTTCGGCTTCAGCGTCGCCGGCGGCGTCGTCGCGATGCTCGTCGGGCTGCTGCTCGTGGGCGCGGCCCTCTCGACGGTCGACGCGCGCACCGTCAACGTCGCCGCGCACTATGCGTTCGACAACATGGCGGCACTCGGAGTGCTCGTCGCGGCGCTCGCCCTCGGCATCTTCGTCGGGGACCGGCATGCGACCGCTTATCTGGCCGCGGTGGCCGTCGTCCAACTCGGCCTGAACCTCGGCACGCGGTACACCGCGGCCTGACCAGACTTCCCCCACCCATCACCCGAACACCCACATAAGACATCTCTCCTCCCTGAGATCGAACGGCCCGCCTCCCTCGGCGGGCCGTTCTCGTTGGGGTCAAGTCTTTCTTGTTGCACTTGCCGGCGAAAGCAACATGCGGCAAAGAAAGACTTGACCCCCCCGCTAGGCGAGGGCGGGGTCCGTGTCCAGCACGGCCGCCTCGATCCGCTCGGCGATGCGCGAGCCGGTGAAGCCGACCTCCTCGTGGAGGAGCTTCGGGGCGCCGTGGGTGACGTAGCGGTCGGGCAGGCCGATCCGGAGGATCCGCGGCGCCATGCCGGCGTCGGAGAGCGTCTCCCAGACCGCCGACCCGAACCCGCCGGCGAGGACGCCCTCCTCGACGGTCACGAGGAGCTCGTGCTCGGCCGCGAGCTGAGCGGCGAGGCCGGCGTCGATCGGCTTCGCGAACCGCCCGTCGGCGACCGTGACCTCGAGGCCGCTCGTAGCGAGGATGTCCGCCGCCTCGAGCGCCTTCGCGACGCCGCTGCCGTAGCCCAGCAGCGCGACGCGCCGGCCCTCGCGAAGGATCTCGCCGGTGCCGATCTCGATCGCCGCCGGCGCCTTGGGCAGCTCGACGCCGGCGCCGGCGCCGCGCGGGTAGCGCAGGGCGATCGGGCCGTCGTCGTAGCAGACGGCGGTGTGGAGCATGTGGACGAGCATCGCCTCGTCGCGCGGGGCCATCAGCACGATGTTCGGCAGGCAGCGCAGATAGGCGATGTCGAACACGCCGTGGTGCGTCGGGCCGTCGTCGCCGACGAGGCCCGCCCGGTCCATGGCGAAGACGACGTTCAGGTTCTGCAGGCACACGTCGTGGACGATCTGGTCGTAGGCGCGCTGGAGGAAGGTCGAGTAGATGGCCGCAACGGGCTTGGCGCCCTCGAGCGCGAGGCCGGCGGCGAAGAGGATCGCCTGCTGCTCCGCGATGCCGACGTCGTAGTAGCGGTCGGGCAGCGCCTTCTGCAGGATGTTCAGGCCGGTGCCCGAGTTCATCGCCGCGGTGATGCCGATGACCCGCTCGTCCCGGCGGCACTCCTTGACCAGGGCGTCCCCGAACACCTGGGTGTATTGCGGCGGCGCCGGCTTCGCGAGGCTCGTCGACGCCACGACCACCGCCGGGGCGCCGTTCGCGATCGACTTGGGCTTCGCGGCGTGCCACTGCTCCATGCCCGCGAGGCCGCCCTCCTCGGCGGGGGCGAAGCCCTTGCCCTTGACGGTCGCGATGTGGACGACGACCGGCCGCTGGGCCGCCAGCGCCTCGCGCAGGGCGATCCGCAAGGCCTTGACGTCGTGCCCGTCGATGACGCCGACGTAGGCGAAGTCGAGCTCCTCCCACCACAGGCCGGGCGCCCAGAAGGCCTTGATCGACTCCTTGAGGTGCGGGCCGAGGCGCTCGAACGCCGCGCCGATGCCGGCCGGGAGCTTCGTCAAGCCGCCCTCGACCTCCTCGCGCGCCCGCCACAGCTTGGGGTTGAGGCGCGCGCGGTTGAACGAGCGCGAGAGCGCGCCGACGTTCGGCGCGATCGACATCCCGTTGTCGTTGAGCACCACGACGATCGGCGTGCCGAGGCCCCCGGCCTGGTGGACGGCCTCGAACGCGACCCCGCCGGTCATCGCGCCGTCGCCGACGACCGCGACGACGTTCCCGTCCGGTCCGATCCCCTGGCGCATCGCCTCCTTCAGCCCGACGGCGTAGCCGATCGCCGTCGAGGCGTGGCCGGCGCCCATGATGTCGTGCTCGGACTCCGCGATCGAGCAGAACGGCGCCATCCCGCCGTACTGCCGGATCGTCGGCAGGGCGTCGCGGCGGCCGGTGAGCACCTTGTGCGTGTAGGCCTGGTGGCCGACGTCCCAGAGCACCTTGTCGCGCGGCGAGTCGAGCAGCGAATGGAGCGCGACCGCGAGCTCGCAGGTCCCCAGGTTCGCCCCGAAGTGGCCGCCGATCTCCCCCACCGTGTCGATGATGTGGTGACGCACCTCCTGCGCAACCTGGGCGAGCTGGTCGTCGCTCAGGCCGTGGAGGTCCTGCGGGCGGTCGATGGTGTCGAGAAGGCGGGTCATGAGGTCCGGGTGAAGATGAAGTCGGTGATCTGCTCGAGCTCCCTGGCGCCGTCCGGCGCGGCCCGGCTCAGCGTCGCGCGCGCCTGATCGTAGGAGGCCAGCGCCAGCGCCCGCGCCTGGTCGACTCCGTATTCGCTGACGTAGGTTCGCTTCCCGTGACGTGCATCGGAACCTTGGGTCTTCCCGAGAGCGGCTTCCGTGCCCGTCACGTCGAGGATGTCGTCGACGATCTGGAAGAGGACGCCCAACTCACTGGCGAAACTCCTGAATTCGCGCATTCTCGCATCTTCGGCGCTACCCACGAGGAGAAGAACGCATCCCACCGATGCGCCGATCAGGCGGCCCGTCTTCAGCTCGTGCAGGTGGCGCAGGCCGTCCGCGCCCGGCAGCGCGGTCTCCGTGACGTCGATGTACTGGCCGCCGACCATGCCGTCGGCCGCGGTGGCGGCGGCGAGCTCCGCCCCCGCGGCGAGAACACGAGCCGGCTCCCCTCGCTGCTCGGTCAGCAGCAGCCGGAACGCCTCGGCATAGAGCCCGTCGCCGGCGAGGATGGCCACGTTCTCGCCGAACGCCTTGTGGCACGTGGGGCGCCCGCGGCGCAGGTCGTCGTCGTCCATCGCCGGAAGGTCGTCGTGGATCAGCGAGTACGTGTGGATGAGCTCGATCGCCCCGGCGAGCGGCATGACCTCCTCGGCGTCGGCGCCGAGCGCGCCGGCGGTCGCCAGCGCGAGCACCGGCCGGATCCGCTTGCCGCCCGCGAGCAGCGAGTAGCGCATCGCCTCGTCGAGGCCGGAGACGCCGGGCTCGCGCGCGAACCGCAGGCCCTCGAGGTAGCGCTCGACGCGCTGGCGGAGAGCCTCGGGGTACGGGCTCACGGCTGCGGGTTGACCTGCTCGCCGGCCGCGCGCGCCGCGCGGTCGAGCTCGCTGGCCGCCGCGGCGGCCAGCCGGGCACACTCGTCGACCAGGCGGGCCGCGTCGTGCGGATCGAGGTCCGCCGCCCGCAGGCGGTCGGCGACTCGCTCGAGCTCGTCCGTGAGCTCGGTCAGGCGCAGCTGCGTCACCGGGCCACGCCCTGGCGCTGGCGCAGCACGGCGCCGAGCACGCCGTTGACGAAGCCGGGGGCGTCGGCGCCGCAGAACTCCTTCGCGGTCTCGACGGCCTCATCGATCGCCGCCTCGGGCGGGATCGGCTTCTCTCCGAGCACGGCGTCGGGATGCAGGATCTCGAGCAGCGCCACTCGCAGGACCGCGCGCTCGAGCGGCGCGATCCGGTCGAGCGTCCAGTTCTTCGCGTGGGCGCCGATCTGCTGGTCGAGCTCGTCCTGGTAGTCCTCGACCGCGTACGCGAGCCCGTGGGTGAACGGCGTCGCGTCCGCGGGCAGGGTCTCGGTGAGCGGCCGACCGGTGAGGTCCCGCTGGTAGAGGGCGACGATCGCCCGGCGTCGCTGCTCGGATCTACGCACGACTGACGTACTCGCCGTTGCGGGTGTCGACCCGCACCTTGTCGCCGACGTTGACGAACAGCGGCACCTGCACCTTCGCCCCGGTCTCCAGGGTCGCCGGCTTGTTGCCGCCGCCCGAGACGGTGTCGCCCTTCAGCCCCGGATCGGTCTCCGTCACCTCGAGGTCGACGGCGCTCGGGAGCTGGACGTCCCCCGGCTCGTCGTCGATGTAGAGAAGCTCGACCTCGTCGCTGTCGCGCAGCCACCGCAGCGCCTCCTCGAGGCTCGCCTCGGGGATCGTGACCTGCTCGTAGGACGAGGAGTCCATGAAGTGGGCGTCGGTCCCGTCCTTGTAGAGGTACTGCATCCGCCGGACCTCGGTGCGCACGGAGCGGAACTTCTCCCCCGCCCGGAAGGTCCGGTCGATGACGTTGCCGTCAGAGGCCCGCCGGAGCTTCGTCCGCACGAAGGCCCCACCCTTGCCGGGCTTGACGTGCTGGAACTCGACGACCTTGAACACGGTGCCGTCGACCTCGATGTGGTTGCCGCTCTTGAACTGGTTCGTGGAGATCATGTGCGCTGCTGAGGGTATCGTCGCCCGGCCTCAGAACCGGGCGAGCAGCCATTCGTGGACCGCGGGGATGCGGTTCGCGATCAGCGTCAGGTGGCCGTCGTCGATCGTGATGCGGGCCTCCGCGCCCGGGATCGAGCGGGCGAGCCATTCCCCGTGGGCTACCGGGACGAAGAGATCGTGACGGCCGTGCCAGACGAGCGCCGGCACGGCGACGTCCCCGCAGTCGAAGCCGAACGGCTCGAGGAACACCAGGTCGTCGTCGATCCAGCCGACGGCTCCCTGACGGAACACCTCGGGCATGCAGGCGGCCCAGTAGGCGCCGAGCTCGGCGCCAAGGACCGCCACGTCCAGAGGGCTCACGAGCGTGCGCATGAGATCGATGAGGCCCTCGGGGGTGGCACCGACCATCTCCTCGGCCATCGCGCGGGCCATCGGCTCGATCGCCTCACGACCCTGCATCGCCGCGCCGAACTCCACGATGTTGTCGTGCCCCATGCCGGAGAAGTAGTTGAGGCCGGGGGCGTCGAACGGCGCTACGCCGGCGAGCGACGCCACGCCCACGACCCGGTCGGGCAGGAGCGCCGCACAGGCGAGCGCGTGCGGACCGCCCCCGGAGATGCCCCAGGTCGCGAAGCGCTCGACACCGAGCGCGTCGGCGATCGCCGCGGCGTCGGCGGCGGCGTCGGCCACGCTCCGGCCCTCGTGGGGAGTCGAGCCGCCGTAGCCGGGACGGTCGTAGGAGACGAGCCGCATCCCCCGTGCCTCGGCATCCCGGGCCCATGGCGCGAACAGCTGCCCGTCGGCGGGCGTCCCGTGGTGGGCGAGGACCATCGGGCCGGCGGGGTCGCCCGCCTCGTAGACGCGGAGCGACCGCCCCGCGGGACCTTCGACCTGAGTGCTCATGGCCGCACAACCTAGTCTTCGATCGATGGAGCCCACGTTCTTCCCGACGCCCGCCGAATGGCGAGCGTGGCTCGAGGCAAACCACGAGACCGAGACCGAGGTGCTCGTCGGCTTCTACAAGAAGGGCAGCGACAGGCCGAGCATCACGTGGCCCGAGTCGGTGGACCAGGCGCTGTGCTTCGGATGGATCGACGGCGTGCGCCGGAGTCTCGGCGAGGACGCGTACACGATCCGCTTCACCCCACGCAAGGCGACGAGCAACTGGAGCGCGGTCAACGTCAAGCGCTTCGGGGAGCTCCACGCGGCCGAGCTCGTCGCGCCCGCCGGCCATGCGGCGTTCGAGCGTCGCCGCGAGGACCGCACGGCGATCTACGCCTACGAGCAGGAAGGGGCCACGCTCCCGGAGGAGTACGAGAACCGCCTGCGGGCCAATGCCGCCGCCTGGGACTACTTCTCCTCCCGGCCGCCGTGGTACCGGCGCACCGCGATCCATTGGGTCGTCCGCGCGAAGAGGGAGGAGACGCGCGAGCGGCGCCTCAACCAGCTGATCGAGGACTCGGCGAACGGCCGCACGATCGGACCGCTGACACGGCCGGGCGCCGAGCAGGCGAGCGCGTGACCGTCAGGTGACCGGCAAGGAGGCGAAGGCAGCCAGCGCCGAGGCCCGACCTCAGTCCACGACCGTCAGCCGCTTCGGCAGCGAGGACAGCACCTCGTGGCCCGACTCCGTGACGACGACCAGGTCCTCGATCCGCACACCGAACCGGTTGGGCACGTAGACCCCGGGCTCGACCGTGACGACGTTGCCGGGCGCCAGCGTGTCCTCGCTGCGCTGGCTGAGCGTCGGCGCCTCGTGGACCTCGAGCCCGACTCCGTGGCCGAGCCCGTGGCCGTAGTGCTCGCCGTGGCCGGCGCCGGCGATGATGTCCCGCGAGAGCGAGTCGATCTCGCGACCGCCGCGCCCCGGCGCGACGCCCTCGAGGCCGACGAGCTGGGCGCGCTCGACGAGCGCGTACGCGGCGGCGGCGTCCTCGTCGAGCGCGCCCGTCGCCAGCGTGCGCGTGCAGTCCGAGCAGTAGCCGTCGAGCTGGGCGCCCCAGTCGATCACGAGCAGCGTGTCGCGGGGGATCGGCACGTCGCGCGGCACCGCGTGGGGCCGCGCGCCGTTGCCGGCGGCCGCGACGATCGGCTGGAAGCTCACGAGGTCGGCACCGCGCTCGCGGATCTCGCGCTCGAGCGCCCACGCCACCTCGCGCTCGGTCCGTCCCACGACGCCGCCGGCGATCGCCGCGGTGAACGCTCCGTCCGCGATCCGCGCGGCGGCGCGGATCGCCTCGAGCTCGCCGTCGTCCTTGACGCGGCGGAGGGCCTCGGCCACGCCGCGGGTGGGCACGAGCTCCACGCGGTCGTCGAGCACTTCCCGCAGCCGGTCGCGCCGGGCGACGCTCATGTGCTCGGCCTCGAAGCCGACACGCAGCGGCCCGGCGGGCAGTAGGTCCTGGACGTCGCCGACGAGGTCCCGCTCGCCGGTCACGCGATCGAACTCCGTCACCTGCGTCTTGACCTGCTCGACGTAGCGGAAGTCGGTGAGGAACCGGCGGGTGTCGGGCCCGACGACGGCCAGGCCGTTCGTGCCCGTGTATCCGGTGAGGTAGCGCACGTTCGTCAGGTCGGTGACGAGCAGGACGTCGACGCCGTGCTCCGGGAGCGCCGCGGCCAGGCGATCGGGGCGGCTCATTCGGCGAACTCCCGGGCGAGGACGCCCAGCGCCTCGTGGTAGCCGTCCACCCCGTGACCCGAGATCGTCGCCACGCACAGGTCCCGGATCACCGACTGGCGGCGGAACGGCTCGCGCGCGCTCACGTCCGAGAGGTGCACCTCCACGGCCGGCAGTCCGGTCAGCTCGAGCGCGTCGCGCAGCGACCACGCGTAGTGGGTCCACGCCCCCGGGTTGAGGATCAGGCCGTCCGCCAGGCCCTCGAGCCGGTGCAGGTGCTCGACGAACTCCCCTTCGTGGTTCGACTGGAAGAACCGCGTGCCGACGCGGAACTCGCGCGCCCACTCGGACACCTGGCGCTCGAGCTCGGGGAGCGTCACCGACCCGTAGTGCTCGGGATCGCGGCGGCCGAGCTGGTCGAGGTTGACGCCGTGCATGACCTCGATGCGGTTCCTCACACCAGCAACTCTGCCACGGCGGCGCGGAGGTCGTCGGGATCGACCGGCTCGCCCGGGCGAACGTCGCCGGGCGCAGCGACGAGCACGAACGGCACCGGCGCCTCCCCCAGGCGCTTCTTGTCGAGCGCCGTCGCGGCGACGATCGCCTCGGGATCGATCTCGGTGAGCTGCGTCGGCAGGCCCTGGGCGGCGAGCAGCGCCGCCACCTCCGTGCGGAGCGACTCCTGTCCGGAGAGGCGCAGCGCGGCGAGGAGGCCCAGCGCCACCGCCTCGCCGTGGCGGTAGCGGGCGTAGCCGGTCGCGGTCTCGATCGCGTGTCCGACCGTGTGGCCGAGATTCAGCACCTGCCGCAGTCCGGCGTCGCGTTCGTCGGCGCCGACGATCCGCAGCTTCGTCCGGGCGCAGCCGACGATGACGTCGTCCTCGGCGACGGCGCCCGAGCGCACCCGCTCCCACAGCTCGCCGCCCGCGACGAGGGCGGTCTTCACCACCTCGGCGTAGCCGGCCGCGAGCTCCTCGGGCGGGAGCGTGTCGAGTGTCGCCGGATCGACGAGGACGGCGGCGGGCTGGTGGTAGGCGCCCACGTAGTTCTTGGCCTCGGGCAGGTCGACGCCGGTCTTGCCGCCGTACGCCGAGTCGACCTGGGCGACGAGGGTCGTCGGCACCTGGACGACCGGCACGCCGCGCTGGTAGGTGGCGGCGACGAAGCCGGCGAGGTCCCCGACGACTCCTCCACCGAGCGCCGCGACGTGGTCGGCCCGGGTCATGCCGGCGCGGGCGAGCTCCGTCCACACGATCTCGGCGTGCGCCACCGTCTTGCTCTGCTCGCCCGGCATGATCGCGACGCGACCGGCGAGCGGCGCGAGCGCGTCGCCGTACAGGCGGCCCACGCGGCCGTCGGTGACGAGGAACCGCCGCCCCTCGAGCGGCCAGTAACCGCCGCCCACGAGGCCGCGGGCGATCCACACCGGGTGCTGGCCGGCGAGCGACCAGAGGAGGCGCGTGCCCGCCGGCAGCCGGTCGAAGTCCTTCAACGCGGCCGCGGCCCGCACGAGGTCCGCGCCGTGCGGAAGGACCGCGTCGGCGGCCGCGAGGTAGACCGGCTCCCGCTCGGCGTGCAGCGCCCGGAACGCCGCCTCGTCC